>SKWV01000246.1 GCA_007128755.1 Trueperaceae bacterium | reverse complement strand
GCGCGGGCCTGCGTGAGGTTGGGGGAGACTTGCTCGTCGGCGCGCTCATCTGCGCCGCGCTCGTGCCGGTCGTCGTCGTGCTGGCGCGGCGGGTGGAGGCGAAGGTGGCGGCGGGGTGAGGTGAGGACGGCGGCGGGTCGAGGGGCCATCGCGCCGTGTCTCGACAGGGCGCATCCGTTCCGACCCGTCAGGACGTAGACTCGCGTCAGTCCCGCGGCGTCGATTGGCCCTGGCTTCCACGGAGATCATCGCACTGGAGGGACACGCATGCTCGGAGGACACGCAGATCGACCCCGCTCGATCGCCCGTCGCCGGCGCGCCGAGCGATCGTGACGAAGCCCGGCGTCCAGCAGAGGGCCGCCGCCGAAGTCCTCGTTCGGCTGGAGGAGGGTCCGGAGGCGGAAGGTTCCGACCACTACCGTGCCGTGTTCGACGCGCTCGAGGAGGGCCTGTGCATCCTCGAGGTGATCTCGAGTCAGGACCAGCCGTCGGATTACCGCTTCGTCGAGGTCAACGACGCGTTCGAGCGGGCGACCGGCCTGGAGAACGTCACGGGCGCCACCTATCGCGAACTGATGCCTCCCGTGAGCATCCTCGCGCCGGAGTCCTACGACCGCATCGCGCGCACCGGCGTCGCGGAGCGCTTCGTGACCGACTCCGAGGCTCCGGGTGGGGCAAGGCGCTTCGACGTCTACGCGTTTCGGCTCGGTGACGAACCCAGTCGCCGCGTCGCGGTCCACTTCACGGACGTCAGCGAGCGTACGCTCACCGAGCAGGAGCTCCAAGATCGGACGGCGCAGTTCAGCTCGCTCATCGCGCAGGCACCGCTCGGCGTCTTCCTCGTGGACGCCGCGTTCCGTCTCGTCCTCGTCAATCCGGTCGCCGAGGAGGTGTTCCGTGCGATCCCGGACCTGCTCGAGCGGGACTTCGAGGACGTCATGCGCCTCGTCTGGCGCGAGGGGTTGGCTGTCGACGTCATCGCCGCGTTCCGCCAGACGCTCGAGACCGGCGCGCCGAGCCGCCACGAGGATCTCGCGACCGATCATGGCGAGCACGGCGTCAGCGCGTACTACGACTGGCGCATCGACCGCGTGCTGATGCCCGACGGCCAGTTCGGCGTCGTCTGCTACTTCAGCAACGTCTCGCCGCTCGTGGAGGCGCGCCGGGCGCTCGCCGCGTCGGACGAGCAATACCGGGCGGTGTTCGAGACGATGGACCAAGGGTTCTGCATCGTCCAGGTGATCTACGACGACTCGGAGCGTCCTGTCGACTATCGCTACGTGGAGGTGAACGGCGTCTTCGAGGAACGGATGCATCGGCGCGACGTTCGGGGGCGAACGATGCGTGACCTCGGGACGCATCGTGGTGACTTCTGGGTCGACGTCTATGGCGCGATCGCCTCCACCGGCGTCGCCCGTCGGTTCCTGGACTTCGCCGAGGCGAGCGACCGATGGTGCGACGTGAGCGCGGTGCGGATCGGCGATCCCGACGAGCGCAAGGTCGCGACCCTGTTCCACGACGTGACGGAGCGCAAGCGCGCCGAGCGGAAGCTCCTGCAGAGCGTGATGCAGTTGCGGCATCGGGCGCATCACGACCCCCTGACCGGGCTGCCGAACCGGATCGTCTTCGAGGAGCGGCTGCAGTTGGCGCTAGCGGAAGCAGCCCGGTACACGCGAGCCGTCGCCGTCATGTTCATCGACCTCGACGGTTTCAAGGCGATCAACGACACGCTCGGGCACGCGTGCGGGGACGTCGTGCTGAAGGAGACGGCCCAACGGCTCAAGAGGGCGCTCCGCACCACGGACACGCTCGCGCGCATGCACGGCGACGAGTTCGTCGTGCTCGTCCCCCAACTCGACGAGGCGCACGACGTCGAGGTGTTGGCGGGGAAGATGCTCGCGGCGGTGGCGGTGCCCGTCGAGGTCGACGGCACCTCCGTGGTCGTGAGCGCTTCGATCGGCGTGAGCATCTACCCGGACCATGCGTCCACGCCGGACGCGCTCCTGCATGCGGCCGATGCGGCGATGTACCGGGCGAAGGCGAGCGGGAGGAACACCGTCACCATCGCCAGCGCATCGTCGAAGGCACGACCGAACGGGAGCGCGGGTTCGTGCTGACTCCCCCTCGCGTCGACTAGGAGGCCCACGTGGACCATCCCTTCGAGAAGCTCGGCGCCTTCTACCTGGGGCGCGAGCTCGACCCGACCAGCCGCGAGCACACGGGAATGCTGCTGCTCGACTCGCGCGACCTGACCACCCACGGCGTGATCATCGGCATGACCGGCAGCGGCAAGACCGGCCTCGGTGTCGGCCTCATCGAGGAGGCGGCCATCGACCGGATCCCGGTGATCGCGATCGACCCGAAGGGCGACCTGCCGAACCTGCTGCTCACGTTCCCCGACCTGGCGCCGGGCGACTTCCGACCGTGGGTGAACGAGGACGTGGCGCGGCAGCGGGGCGTCGATCCGGAGACGTTCGCGGCGCAGCAGGCCGAGACCTGGCGCGCGGGCCTCGGCGAGTGGGGACAGGACGGCGAGCGCATCCGGCGACTGCGCGAGCACGCCGACTTCGCCGTCTACACGCCCGGCTCCGCCGCCGGGATCCCGGTGTCTGTCCTGCGCTCGTTCGACGCTCCGCCTCAGGCGCTCGTCGACGACGCCGATGCGTTCCGAGAGCGGGTCCAGAGCACCGTGACCGGGCTGCTCGGGCTCCTCGGCATCGACGCCGATCCCGTGCGGAGCCGCGAGCACGTCCTCCTGAGCGCCATCCTCGACGACGCCTGGCGCAAGGGGCGCAGCCTCGACCTCGGAGCGTTGATCCAGGCCGTCCAGGCGCCGCCCTTCACGCGCCTCGGCGTGATGGAGCTGGAGTCCGTCTACCCCGCGAAGGACCGCTTCGCGCTGGCGATGCAGTTGAACGCGCTCCTCGCCTCCCCCGGCTTCCGGGTCTGGATGGAGGGCGAGCCGCTCGACGTCGCCTCGCTGCTCTACACCCCCGCCGGCAAGCCGCGGGTCTCGATCTT
>SKWV01000174.1 GCA_007128755.1 Trueperaceae bacterium | reverse complement strand
GTCTCGCGGTGGATGTCGTGCAGCTCGTTCATGGCGACCTCGAAGTGCCGCATGACCTCGAGCGGGAACGTGCGCACCTGCGTGCCGCCGGCGATCAGGCGCCGGAGCGCCGCGCCGTTGCGGGCCTCGTAGCGCGACAGCATGTCGACGTTCACCGCCTGCGCCACCGTCTCGATCGCCTGACGGATGTCGGCCGGCAGGCCGTCGAAGGTGTCGAGGTTGACGTACAGGCCGAGCGCCGGCCCGGGCTCCTGCCAGGCGGGACCGTAGTAGTAGGTCGCGGCGCGATGCAGCCCGAGGATCTCGTCGTCGTAGGGTCCGACCCACTCGGCCGCGTCGACCGTGCCGCGCTCGGGCGCGAGGAAGATCTCGCCGGCCGGGAGGGTCTGGGTGTTGCCGCCGGCGCGGGAGAAGACCTGCCCGCCCAGCGCCGGGATGCGCATGGAGAGCCCGATGATGTCGTCGGGAGTGTTGATCTCCTTGTTGAACCAACCGCCCATCTGGACGCCGGTGTTGCCCGCCGGGAAGGCGATGAGGCCGTCGCGCGCGTTGAGCTCGTTCCACAGCGCGATGCCGTTGCCGTCGTAGAACCAGGCGTTCGTCTGCTGGGCGTTGAGGCCGAACGGCATCGAGGTGAAGAAGCCGTGCGACTGGTCCTTGCCCACGTAGTAGTACGACGCCGTGTGCCCGAACTCGAACGCTCCCGACGAGACCGCGTCGTAGACCTCGAGCGCGCCGACCTGTGCCCCGGCCGGGAAGACCTCGATGTCGACGTCGCCGTCGGTGAGGACCCGCAGCTTGTCGGCCGCCCGGGTCGCGGTGCCGTAGAGCGTGTCCAGCGAGACCGGCCACGAGGTGACCATGCCGAAGCGGAACCGAGACGCTTGGGCGTTGGCGAACAGCAGTGGCGACAGCGAAGCGCTGGCCGCAGCCACGCCTGCCTTCTTGAGAAACTCTCGACGCTTCATGCGAGTCCTCCTGACCAGGATGTTGGTTGTGAACCACGGTCACCCTACCGTGTCGAGCGGGGTCCGACAAGGTGGCTCCATCGGCCCGGTACGGGCCGGGAACGGGCGCCGATCGCAGCGCGCGTCCTGAAGCGACGTTCATCCTCCGGCCATCTGCCGGCCCCGGGCCACGTGCTACGCTCAGCCTCGTGCTGGCGGGTGCATCGGACCTCCCGAACATGCGTCCGCCAAGTTCCGAGGAGGCCCCATGAAGAGAGTCATCGCCACGTTCGTCGCCACCGTGCTGGCGGCCACCATGTACGTCGGGTTCGCGCAGAACGACGTGCCCGATCGCTTGGTGCTGGGCATGGTCCCCAGCCGCGAGGCCGACGTCATCGTCGACAGCCTCGGTCCCATCGCCGACATGCTCGCCGAGCGGCTCCTGATCCCGGTCGACACCTTCGTCTCGACCAACTTCGTGGGCCTCGTCGAGGCCGTCGGCACCGGCCGCGTCGACATCGGCATGTTCGGGCCGGCTGCCTTGGTGCAGGCCATGGACGTCCACGGCGCCCGCGTGATCCTCGCGTCCGTGCGTCGCGGCTCCACCACCTACCGCGCGCAGTTCAACGTCCGTTGCGACTCCGGCATCGATGACTTCGAGGACCTGCGCGGCGGCACCATCGCCTTCGTCGATCCCGGCTCGGCCTCCGGCTACCAGTTCCCCTACGTCTCGCTCATGCAGCGCGGCATCAACCCCGACACCGAGATGACGTCGATCTTCGCCGGCTCGCACGACGCCGCGGCGCTCGCCGTCTACAACGGTGACGTCGACGTCGCCGTCACCTTCGGCGGCTCGCCCGGCTCCGACGGCCGCGAGACCATCGAGAGCGACTTCCCCGACGTGAAGGACGTCGTCTGCATCCTCGGGTTCAGCGACGACATCCCGAACGACGGCACCGTGGTGCGCGCCGGACTGTCCGAGGAACTGGCCGACCAGATCGCCCAGGCCATGATCGACATCGCCGAGACCGAAGAGGGCCGCGAGCTCACCAACGCGCTCTTCAACGTCACCGCGTTCGCGCGCGTCGACCCCGAGGCGTACGACATCGTGCGCGAGGTCTCCCGGACCTTCCAGCGCTGAACCTCTTCTGCGTGGCCGCCGCCTAGCGCGAACGGCCAGACGTCCTCGCACTCAACAGGCCGCCGCGTCCCGCTCCGGGACGCGGCGGCCTGTTTGGCGCCCGGACGGGCGGTGTACAATCATCGGCGTGTCCCACATCGTGTTCCGCGACGTCGAGGTCACCTACAAGGGCGGCCTCAAGGCGCTCAAGGGTGCGAGTCTCGAGATCCCCGAGGGCCAGTTCGTGGTCATCGTCGGCCTCTCGGGTGCCGGCAAGTCGACCCTCATCCGGACGGTGAACAACCTCGTCGTCCCCAGCGCCGGCGACGTCATGGTGGGAGGCAAGAGCATCACCACGGCCCGCGGTTCGCAGCTGCGGCGGATGCGCTCCGACATCGGGATGATCTTCCAGACGTTCAACCTGGTGAAACGCTCGTCGGTCCTGCGCAACGTGCTCGCCGGCCGCTTGGGCGACGTCAACCCGGCGCTCGGCCTGCTCGGCTTCTTCCCCAAGGACGACGTCGCCGTAGCCCACGACTGCCTGCGGCGCGTGGGCATCCCCGAGAAGGCCTACGTGCGCGCCGACGCGCTCTCCGGTGGCCAGCAGCAACGCGTCGGCATCGCCCGGGCCCTGGCCCAGAAGCCCTCGGTGATGCTCGCCGACGAGCCCGTCGCCAGCCTCGATCCCCCCACCTCGCACGCGGTCATGCGCGACCTCCGCCGCATCGCGCGCGAGGACGGCATGACGACGCTCGTCAACCTGCACTTCATCGACATGGCGAGGGAGTACGCGGACAGGATCATCGGCATGCGCGACGGCCTCATCGTGTACGACGGCCCTCCGGCGGAGGCGACCGACGACGTGTTCGAGGAGATCTACGGGCGTCCCATCGACGAGGAGAAGGACGTTCGTGGCCGCACCTGAACCGGGTGCCGATCCCGGTGCGGGAGCCGTCACGCCTGCTCCG
>SKWV01000219.1 GCA_007128755.1 Trueperaceae bacterium | reverse complement strand
TGCCGCCGCGGTCGAGGCAGACGTGCTCGCATGCACCGAGCGCATGCACTGGATCGAGGAGACGCTGATGACCCTCGCGGAGGCCCCGCCGGCGCCGCTCCTCGTTGCGGCGCTCGAACATGCCTGGCGTCGAGAGCAGGATCTGATCCTCTCGCTCATCGCCCAGGTCGGCGACAGCGAGTCGATCCTCGCGGAGCGTTCCGAGTTCGCGCGGCGTGGAACGATGGGCAGGGAGCGGGCCGTCGAGCTCGCCGGAGCTGGCGTACCCCCGGAGCTGAGCCGACTGGTGCTGCCGTGGCTCGGACCCTCGCCGAGACTCGCACGCGTCGCGGATCGAACGATCGCCGGCGTACGGCCGTTCCTGGCGACCCGCCTCGAGGCGCTCATCGGCGGGGCCGAGGCACGATGGTGCGGGTCGTGGTCGAGCGCCTGCGCGCTGCACGCAGTGGGTTCGCTCGGACTCCCGGCCTCCACCGTCGTCATCGAGGCTGCCGAGGATGCGGCCGATCCTCTGGTCGCCGCTACCGCACGCTGGGCACGGCGCCAGCTCACCGGCAGTGACGCCGAAAGGGATGGTGAGATGCTCTCCAACCTCGAACGGGTGCTGGTCCTCAAGACGGTCCAGATCTTCGCCACGACTCCAGACGCCGTGCTGGCGGACATCGCCGCCGTGCTCGACGAGGTCGACGTCGCTCCGGGCGAGACGGTCATCCGCCAGGGAGACGTCGGTGACAGCATGTACGTCGTGGTGGACGGCTCGGTCAGCGTCCACGACGGCGCCCGGCGCCTCGATACGCTCGGCGAGCGCGCGGCGTTCGGCGAGATGGCGCTGCTCGATCCAGAGCCTCGCATGGCCTCCGTGACGGCGATCGAGCCCACGCGGTTGCTGCGTCTCCCGCAGGCGCCCTTCCACGACCTGCTGCACGATCGGCCCGAGATCGCCATCGGTATCATGCGGGTGTTGACGCAGCGCCTTCGAGATCGGATCAGGGACCTGGCGGCGGCGAGCGGTGACGGGAGCCGCGACGGCGCGGACGCGACCGGAGGACCGTAAGCGTCGCCGGAGCCGATGCTTGTGGTGGATGTCACCGATGTGATAATCTCTTTCGGGTAAAGGGACAAATGACCCGGCTCTTCGGCGTGTCGGCGACGCTTGTACCCGCGGAGGTGACATGAATCGTTCGGCCAGATCGCTCACGCTCGTGCTCGTCCCCGTGATCGCTGCGTTGGCCGCGTGCGCTGGGCCGCAGTCGCTGTCACAGGACCCGTACGATGCCATGGTGGCCCCTGCTGCGGTGAGCTCGAAGATCAGCTGGTCACCCGGCTCCGCCGTCCTCAACGGCCGCATGACGGGCCTCGCGGGCGCGAACGTGGCCCTGGACGGGAACGCGAGCGGGTACTACGCTGCCGTCTGCGTGAACACCAGGTCGAACCTCGACAACCCGCAGTACAACGAGGCCCCCGGGCTCCGTGGCATCGCGTTCACCGGAAGCGAATCGGCCGACTTCAGGGTGCGCAGGGGCGCCGTCACGTTCGGAGAGGGCGGAGAGACGTTCATCATCGAGGATCCCGCGCTTGGCGAGGACTTCGAGCCGCTCGGGAGCAGCGGGTTCTACTTCAGCACGACCGGTGCGGATCTCGGACACACGTGCCCCGGCAGGAACTGGTGGCCGGCCATCGACGCGTCCCGGTTCTTCATCACCGATATCGATCTGACGCTCAGTGACCTGAAGGGTAAGGACCCTACCATCAGATACGACTGGACGTGTGATCCTGATCTCGTGACGGCGACCGACCTGGGGTGCACGCAGCTCGAGTAGTCGCTCGCACGGGTGATCTCACGCATCGCCCTAGCCGTCGGCCTGCACGAGCGAGCCACGCGCTAGGGCGATCTCGTGGTCGATCGTGCGCGCGCCGCCCTGCGCCATGACGGCAGCCAGGTCGGGTTCGAACGTCAAGCCGTGCAACGCCTCCAGCAACGGATCGGCGCGCAGCGCGACATCGGCATTGTAGGCGGGGTGCGCGAGGACGAAGCCGAGCCGCTCGGCCGCGGCGACCGCCCGGCCGTTCCGATGGTCGAGCACGGCAACGCCGCAGAGCGCTTCGAGGGCGGACGGCATGGCGCCCATCGCGACGGCGTCTACGAGCGACTCCCGGTAGCGCGCCAACGCATCGGCCTCGTCGCCGAGACCCACGGACACGTGGGCGAGGTTGAGCGTGGCGTTGATGACGAGTTGTCGGGCGTTGAGTTCCCGAGCGATGTCGAGCGCCTCCTCGAGGTAGTGCCTCGCCCTCACGTACTCCCTTCGGCTCTCGGCAACCGATCCCAGGTTCGAGAGGTAGAGGCCGATGCCCTCACGGTCGCCGAGTTCCCGTGCGATCGCAAGCGCGCGCTCGAAGTACCCGGAGGCCGCCGGCAGATCGTTCCGGAAGAGGGCGATGATGCCGAGCGTGTTGAGGCTCGCGGACACACCGTCGAGGTTCCCCAGTTCGTCATGGATGGCATAGGCCGATTCCATGCGTTCGGTAGCGCGATCGAAATCGCCCTGGTTCGCCGACAGGAGTCCCAGGCTCTCCCAAACGGGCGCGAGTTCTCGCCTATTCTGGAGGGCCTCGATGAGCGCGAGCGCCTCTTCGAGGAACCGCTCCGCCTCTTCGAACCGCCCCTGCATCTGCTCGATCCGACCGAGGGTCCTGAGCGCTCGCGCGGCGTCCGACGGCGCCACGTCGCGAGCGAGGTCGAGGGCTTCCTGGAGGCGCTCTCGCGCAGACGCGTAGTCGCCCGTCCGTTCCAGCACCATGCCGATCTCGACGAGGAGCTTGCTGCGCGTGACCCTCCAGGCGGGTGAGTCGGGGAGGAGTGCGAGGCCTCGCTCGTAGGTCGCCATCGCTTCCGGGAAGGCGCCGAGGCGCGCCGCCTGGTTGCCAGCCGCCGTCAGGTACGCGATCGCCTTCTCGATCACGTGGCCGTCGTCGCTCCCTTCGGCCGCGCGACTCCAATGGTGCGCGAGGAGCGGTGCCAGTTCAGCGCTCGCCAC
>SKWV01000480.1 GCA_007128755.1 Trueperaceae bacterium | reverse complement strand
GCGTCGAGCGCGCGCTCGGGGAGCGTCGGCAGGCGGCCGGCGTAGATCTCCACGCGGAGCCACGCCTTCTCGGCCTCGAGATCGCCCTCCGCGACGTCGCGCCACCAGCACTTCGCCTCGGGGTTCCAGCGGTAGCCGCGCACGCGCAGCAGGTCCTTCGTCTCGAACGGTGAGCGCACCGCCCAGATGCGGATCTCCTTGCGCCGGGCGCACTCGCGCATGAACGACATGACGGTGGCGTCGGTGCCCGCGAAGGGCTGCGCGAGCAGGTGCACGCCGGCGTAGCAGTCCTCGACGGCGCGGTGGCCCTCGAAGAAGTACCCGTGCGCCATCAGCAGGTAGGAGAGGCCGGCGCCCTCGAAGCCGACCGCCCGCCACGCGACGTCGCGCAACGAGCAGGCCCAGGGGAAGTCGGCGAGCCACCCGAAGCGTCGCTCGGCGAAGGGGCGGTCGAAGCCGGCGTTGTGCGCGATCACGAGGTGGGCGCCGCCGACGACCTCCTGCACGCGCTCCTCCGGGATCGCGTGCCCGGCGACCATCGCGTCGTCGATGCCGGTGATGGCGGTGATCTCGCTCGGGATCGCCCGGCCGGGATCCTCGAACGCGGCGAGGTCGTCGAGCGAGCCGAGCACGCCGTGCGCGTCGTACGCGAAGCGCACCAGGCCGATCTCGATGATGGCGTCGGTGCTCGCGTCGAGTCCGGTGGTCTCGAGGTCGAGGTAGACCCCGATCCGCGCGCCGGGAGGGAGTTCGGTCAGCCGGGGGGCGCGCGGGACGGCCCGGAGCACGCGGTAGCCGCCGCTCGCCTCGAGCTGCTCCACCATCGCCTCGAAGGTCCGCTCGTCCGCGCTGGTCGCGATGCGCTCGCTCATGGGGCCACGCTACCGCGTCCCCGGAGCGCGCGCGGCGACCACGGCGAACGCGCGGGTCGCCCGGGAGGCGAGGTCGGCGACGGGAGCGAGGATCGTGAACGACCGCCTGAGGCCGGGGTGGCGGCACGGGAGCGCGATCAGCGTCCCGGCGGCGACCTCGTCGGCGACCGCGACGCGCGAGAGGAACGCGGCGCCGATGCCGGAGCGCACGGCGCGCTTCATCGCCTCCGGCTCGGTGAGCTCGAGGCGCACCGTGGGGCGGACCTCGAGCGCGTCGAGGACGCTCTGGACGACGTCACGCGTGCCGGAGCCGACCTCGCGCCACACGACGTCGAGCGCGTCGAGGTCGCGTGCGTCGACCGAGCCGCGCCCCGCGAGCGGGTGCGACGGCGCCACGACGAGCACGATCTCGTCGTCGTGCACGCCGTGGGCCTCGTAGACCCCGTGGGGGAGCGATCGCCAGGCGTCGGAGAGGCCCTCGACGAGCGCGACGTCGACCTCGCCCGCCGCGAGCGCCGCCACGGCCTCCGCGCTGTTGCGCGTCAGCACGCGCACCCGCACGCCGGGGTGCGCGCGCTGGTAGTCGACGAGCCGCAGCGGGAGCCAGTAGAGCGCGATGGTGGTGGAGGCAGCGATGGCGAGGCGGCCCGCGCCGAGCGAGCGCGCTTCGTCGACGAGCGCCGCGACGCCCTGCAGCACGCGCTCGAGCGCCTCGGCGTGCGGCCGCAGCCGCTCGCCGACGTCGGTGAGGCGCACCCCGCGGGCGCCGCGCACGAACAGCGGCTCTCCGATGGCCTGCTCGAGCCGGCGGATCTGGGCCGAGACGGCCGGCTGGGAGCGGTGGAGGCCCGCGGCGGCGGCGCTGACGCTGCCGGCACGCGCCACCGCGAGGAAGCTCCGGAGGAGGACGGGGTCGAGCGCCACGGGCCCAGCCTATCAGCCAGACCGATGGCTTCATCCGCACGACGAGGATTCGCCGATGGCCGCGGCGGGCGTACGGTGGGTCCCGTGAGCGTCGCCGCCCTCATCATCCCCCTGCGCCGGCGTCTCCCGGGCCTGCTGCTCGTCGCCGCCCTGACCGCGCTCGCCTACGTCGGCGCGGCGTGGGGCGGCGCGCTCGTGTCCGCGCTGCTGCTCGCCCTGCTGCTCGGGGTGCTCTGGCGGACGTTCGCCCTTCGCGAGCGGGGACTCGGGCCGCTGGCGCCCGGCGTGGCGATCGCCGCGGGTCCCCTCCTCCGGCTCGGCATCGTGGCGCTCGGCGTCCGGCTCGACGCCCGTCTTCTCGCGGACCTCGGGCCCGCGATCCTGGCCGGCTCGCTGCTCGGCGTCGTGGCGGCGTTCCTCGCCGTCGAGGTCGCGGGGAGGGCGTGGGGGCTGCCGCGCGACCTGCGCGCGCTCGTCGGGATCGGCACCGCGATCTGCGGCGCGTCGGCGATCGTGGCCGCGGCGCCCGTCTTCCGGGCCCGCCCCGAGCACGCCGCGATCAGCATCGCCGCGATCAGCCTCGTCGGCACGCTCGGGGTGATCGGCTTCGCGGCGCTCGACGCCCTCGTGGCCGTGCCGGTAGCCGTGTTCGGCGCGCTGGCGGGCGCCACCCTGCAGGAGGTCGGCCAGGTCATCGCCGCGGGATCGGTCCAGGGGACGGAGGGCGCCGACGTGGCGCTCCTGGTCAAGCTCAGCCGCGTGGTGCTGCTCGCGCCCGTCCTCGTCGCCTTCGGCTGGCTCGCCCGAGCGGCGGCAGGAGCGCAAGCGGCCGCGGCCTCGCGGCCACCCCTGGTGCCGCCGTTCGTCATCGGCTTCTTGGCACTCGGCGCCGCCGTCTCGCTCGGGGTCGTCCCACCTGCCGCGGCGAGCGCCATCGCGCTCGCGGGCAGCCTCCTCACCGCTGCGGCGATGGCCGCCATCGGGCTCGGCGTCGACGTCCGGGCGCTGCGCGGCGGGGGCGTCGCCGCGCTCGCGCTCGGCCTGATCGGCATGGTGGCGCTGGCCACGACGATGGTCATCTACTACGCGTGGATCCTGACGTGAAGGCGAGCCCGTTCACGACCTGACCCGCCGATCTCGAGGCATGCGCTCGTCGGAGGGAGCTCCCGAGCGCCGCTCGGCCGCGCTCGCGCTCGCGCGCGCCGCCGCCCGATGGACGGACGAACGCGCGCCGCCGGCTGGTGCCGGCGGC
>SKWV01000207.1 GCA_007128755.1 Trueperaceae bacterium | reverse complement strand
GCACGCGCCGACGTGATGCGAATCCACGTTCTCATCAACAGGTATGCCACAGTTGGCTCATGGAACGACGACCGAACATTCTGATCGTAGAGGACGAGAAGGAGATCGCGAAGTTCATCGATCTCGAACTCCAGGCCGAAAACTACGAGACGGTCGTGACGTTCGACGGGGTCACGGGTCTCTCGAAGTTTCGCGAGCTCAATCCCGACCTGGTCATCCTCGATCTCATGCTCCCCGTCCTGGACGGCCTCGAGGTGGCCAGGCGCATCCGCAAGACCAGCAACACGCCCATCATCATCCTCACCGCGAAGGACTCGGTGGACGAGAAGGTCACCGGCCTCGACTCGGGCGCCGACGACTACCTGGTCAAGCCGTTCTCGATCGAGGAGCTCCTCGCTCGCGTGCGGGCACACCTGCGCCGGGTGAACCCGGCGGTCACGGGCGAGGTGCGCGTCGCCGACCTGGTGATGAACCTCGACGGCCGCGAGGTCTTCCGCGACGGCCGTCGCATCGAGCTCTCCGCGAAGGAGTTCGAGCTGCTCGAGCTGTTCGCCCGCAACCCAGGCAAGGTGTTCAACCGCTTCGAGATCGAGGAGAAGGTGTGGCCCGAGTACACCGGCGGCAGCAACGTCGTCGACGTGTACGTCGGCTACCTCCGCCGCAAGCTCGAGGGCGAGGGCGAGCGCCGCCTCATCCACACGGTGCGCGGCGTAGGGTACGTGCTGCGCGAGGAATGACGAGGCGTGCACCACGCCTCCGGCGAGACGGAGGCGGTGCCTCGGACCGCGATAGGGTGGTCGTGACGTGACGCTCCGCCTGCGCCTGACCCTCTTCTTCAGCGCGTTCATCGCGATCATCCTGTCGGCGGTCGCGGTGTCGGTGTACGTCCTCACGGAGCGGTCGCTGTCGACCGCCGTCGAGGAACGCGCGCGTCAGGCGCTCATCGACCTCTCCCGCGGGTCGCTCGTCTCGGGTCTCCAGCAGCTGCCCGGCGACGCCTACTACCAGATCGTGCTGCTCGGCCCCGTCGACCTTCCGATCTCCGACTCGGCCGACATCCGCGTCGGCTTCAACTACGAGGTGCCGGGGCGCCCGAACCCGACCAACGTGCGACTCCTCGAGGCGTTGCCCGATCGCACGGTGCAAGACCTCGTCACGCGCGGCGAGATGGCCGGCCACGCCACGCTACCGGACGGCGAGCGCCTGCGCGTGCTCGGCGAGCTCACCACCATCGACTTCCCCTTGCAGGACGTGCGCTTCACGGCGGCCGTGGTCGTGGGCCTGCCGGCGTCGACGGTCGAGTTGGCGCTCGAGCAGCTCGCCCAGGACTTGGGCCTGACGGTGGTGCTGGCGTTCCTCGCCTTCGCCGTCGGCGTGTGGCTGCTCTCGCGCCAGGTGCTCTCGCCCGTGCAGCGCGTCACGCAGGCGGCCTCGCGCGTATCGAGCCGCGACCTCTCGCAGCGCGTTCCGGTGCCGCGCAGCCAGGACGAGATGCGCGAGCTGGCGGTCGCCATCAACCACATGCTCGACCGGCTCCAGGAGTCGTTCGAGACGCAGCGGCGCTTCACCGCCGACGCCAGCCACGAGCTCCGCACACCGGTGACGGCGATCGTCGGTCACGCCAACTACGTCCTGCGACGCACGCGACCCACACCCGAGCAGATCGATTCCCTGACGGTCATCCGGCACGAGGCCGACCGCATGGGGAAGCTCGTCAACGACCTGCTCGAGCTCGCGCGGGCCGACGCCGGGTTCTCGATCGAGAAGGAACCCATGAACCTGCTCGAGGTCGTCGAGGCCGTGCGGGACGAGTACGGCCCGGTGGCCGACGGCGCCAAGATCAGGGTCGACTGCGCCAGCCCGCTCGTCGAGGTCGAGGGCGATCCGGCTCGGCTCAAGCAAGTCGTGCTCAACCTCGTGCAGAACGCCGTGAACGCGGGTGCCATGCACGTGACCCTCCATCTCGCCACGGAGGGCAGGTACGTGACGCTCGAGGTGCTCGACGACGGACCCGGCATCCCCAGCGAGGCGATCCCGCACCTGTTCGACCGCTTCTTCCGGGTCGACGGCGCGCGTTCGACGCGGGGCAACGGCTCCGGCCTGGGCCTGGCGATCGTCCGCTGGATCGTGCAGCAGCACGGCGGGACGGTCGAGGTGACGTCGAAGACGGCGGAGGGGAGCGTGTTCGTCGTGACGCTGCCGGCGCTCAACCCCAAGGCGACCGACGTCAACCGGGGCGTGCGGCAGAGCGCCGTCGAGGCCGCCGTGCCCGCGCGTCGCTGAACGACCCGTCGCGAGCCGTCGCGAGGCGCCGGCGTCAGGCCAAGGCGCCACGCTGGAAGCGCAGTCCCCGACCGCCCTCCACCAGCCCGATACGCCACAGCGGCTCGGGGCAGCGCGCCCGCGCCCGTTCCTCGTCCTCGGCCGCCACGATCACGACCATCCCCACGCCCAGATTGAACACGGAGCGCATCTCGGCCTCGTCGATCTCGGCCTCGCGCTGGATCAGGTCGAAGATCGCCGGCCGCGGCCACTGCTCCGGATCGATCATCACCCCGAGACCCTCGGGGAGCACGCGCGGCACGTTGCCGGGGAGCCCTCCACCCGTCACGTGCGCCGCGGCGCGCACGACGCCGTCCTCCAGCAGCGGGCCCAGGGCCGGCAAGAAGGAGCGGTGCGGGGCCATCAGCGCGTCGCCGATCGTCTCGCCCAGCGCTCCGCCCGGGTACATCGGCTCGTGCAACCTGCGCCCGAGGGCGAGCCGGGCGAGGCTGAAGCCGTTCGTCTGCAGGCCGCCGGAGGGGAGAGCGAGCACGACGTCGCCGGCGCGCACGCGGGAGCCGTCCACGATCCGTGGCCGCGACACGACGCCGACGATGGTGCCGACGAGGTCGAGCTCACCGGCGGTGTAGACGCCGGGCATCTCGGCCGTCTCGCCCCCGAGGAGGGCCATGCCGGCGTCGCGACAGCCGCTGGCCACGCCGTGCACCACCTTGGCCACCTGCTCCGGATCGAGCCGCGAGCTGGCGACGTAGTCGAGGAAGAAGAG
>SKWV01000231.1 GCA_007128755.1 Trueperaceae bacterium | reverse complement strand
GACTACGAGCGCGGCGAGGCCGTCTCGGCCGATCTCGACGGCGCCTTCATGCGCGGTGTGCGCCGCCCCGGCCCCGTCGACGCCGCTGGCCTCGCCGCGTTCGACCGGGGAGCCGTGGCCGACCAGGCCGCTCGGCTTGCGCGTCTCGCGGCGCGTCGGCCGTTCACGTTCTTCGACGTCTGGCTCACCGATCAGGTCGGTCACCGCGCCGACCTCGCCGTCGCGCGCGCGCTGCTCAGCCGCCTCGACGCGTTCCTCGCCGCCCTCGTCGACACGCTGGACGCCGACGTCACCCTCCTGGTGACGTCGGATCACGGCAACCTCGAAGACGCGCGCACGCCGCGCCACTCGCGCTCTCCGGTGCCGCTGCTGGCGCGCGGTCCGTGCGCCTCGGCCTTCGCCGCCGCGAGCTCGCTGCTCGACGTGGCGGGGGCGGTGCGGAGCGTGCTCGGGCGCGGCGCCTGACGCGCTCTGGTCAGGGGAGCAAGATGAGCGCCACCTCGTACCAGGCGCCCGCGAGGAGCAGCACGCCGGCCAGGAGCAACATGTGGGTGATCTTGCGGATGGCGAGGCCGAAGGCGCCGAACCCCTGGCGCACCACCGTCACCAGCAGCATGCCGCCACCGGCGACGACGAGGAAGTAGGCGGTGAGCTCGATCACGATGAGGAGGATCGTGCCCAGTAGCGCGAGCGGTCCCGCGGCGTCGTAGAGCACGCCGAAGGGGAGGCCGTTGGCGAAGAACTGTGGGACCGCGAGCAGGTAGGCGGGGATGCCGAAGAGGAGGCCGAGCCAGAACAGCAGGAGCGTGACGACGCCGAAGTTCTGGTAGAAGATCGTGACCGCGAGCCGCAGCGGGTCGCCGGCCAAGACGGCGGGCGTCGCGCCGACCTGCCCGAGTGCCTGGCCGAGCACCACCAGGACGGCATCCTCGCACGCCGGTGGCAGCGCCGCGCCCGACAGCACGCCGACGCCGAACGCGAGGTAGAGCAGCACCATCGTGCCGATCACCAGGCGACGGTGCTCCTGGACGTACCCCGTCGCGCGGACCAGCGAGCGCCTCAGTGACGAGGGCCGGAACAGCAGCACGAGCACCAGCAGGGAGAGCGCCAAGAAGATGATCCCGGTCACCGGCTCGGCGAGCCAGGCGCGGCCCGGTGTCGCGATCTCGGTGCGGAAGCCCACCGAGACGGCCTGCCAGACGTCGCCGTCGCGCACGAGGTCGACCTGCACCACGTCGAGCTGATCGGTCGGCCGCACGGCGCTGTAGGTGAACCGCCGCATGTCGGGGTCGTCGGTCGGCAGGGCGCGGCGGTCGTCGATGTTGACGCGGGTGCCGGCCGGCGGCGGCGGCGCCAGGACCATCGCCGGCAGCATCTCGCACATCGCCTCCGTCTCCATGCCCAGGAGGTCGGTCAGCACCACCGCCGGTCGCTCCAGCCAGCTCTCCACGGCGGCGTCGGCGACCGCTTCCGGATCCGGACCCGACGGCAGGAGGTCGCCGATGGCGTCCGGCACCAGCATCTGGCCCGCCTCGGGCGGCGGCGTGTCGGCCGGTTCGGCCTGCGCGAGCGTCGTCCCTCCGAGGAGGAGCGTCAGGAGGAGCGCCGAGAGCACGAGCGACGCGCGGGCATGCGGGGGGGTGACGGAACGGCGTCGAAGCATCTGTGGGTCATTGTACGGGCCTGGTCGGTCGTCCACACGGGACGCACCACGCGAACGGGCTAGACTCGGCCCGGTGAGGCCGGTCAGATGGTTCCTGAACGTCGTGCCCCGGACGCTCCGTGCGTTCGTCCCCGCGCTCGCCCGTCCCGACGACCCCTTCGCACGCGAGGTGCTCCGCCCCGAGGAGTTCGCGCTCTACCTCCGCATGGACCCGCGCGATCGCCACCATGGCGTCGCCGTGGCGCGCGCGGTGCTGGCCCGCGACCCCGGCGCCGAGAGCGTGGTGCTGCGCGCCGCGATCCTGCACGACGTCGGGAAGTCGGTCGCCCCCTACCGCGCGTGGGAACGCATCGCCGTGCACGTGCTCGTGCCGGCCTCGCGGCGACCCCGACGCGGCGCCTTGGGCGACGCGCTCAGGCGGCACCTGGAGCATGCCGAGCGCGGGGCCGAGCTCATCCGGGCCGCCGGCGGCGACGCCCGCGTCGCCGACCTCGTGGCGCGCCACCATCACAGTGACCCCGAGCCGCACCTGGCGCTCCTGCGGGCCGCCGACGAGGCGACGTGAGCCCCGACGCCGAGCGCTGGGCGTGGCTCGAGGAGCGCCAGCGGTTCGGCATGCATCCCGGGCTGGAGCGCACGCGTGCGCTGCTGGCGGCGCTCGGGCATCCGGAGCGCCGACTCGAGGTCGTGCTGGTCGCCGGCACGAACGGCAAGGGGAGCGTCACGGCGATGCTGCACGCCATGCTGCGCGCCAGCGGGAGAGAGGCGGCGCGCTTCACCAGCCCGCATCTCGAGCGCTTCGAGGAGCGGTTCGTGGTCACCGGCGACGAGCGCGACGCCGTGATGCTCGGCGCCGCCGCCGATCGCGCCCGCGCGCCCATCGAGGCGGTCGGCGCGACCTACTTCGAGGCGCTGACCGCGATCGCGCTCGACGCCTTCGCCGCCGCCGGGGTCGAGACGGCCGTGCTCGAGGTCGGCATGGGCGGGCGCTGGGACGCCACCAACGCGACCGAGCCCGTGCTCTCGCTCGTCACCGCGGTCGACCTCGACCACGTCGCGGTGCTCGGCTCGACCGTGGAGTTGATCGCTGCCGACAAGGCCGGTGTGGCGCGCCGCGGACGAACGCTCCTGTGCGGAGCGAGCGGGTCGAGCCTCGAGGTGGTGCGCCGCGAGGTGCACGCCGTCGGCGGCCACCTCTGGGCGCTCGACGACGTCGACTGGACCGCCGACGACCGCGGCTGGCAGGGTGTGGGCGCCCGCGTCGCCGTGCCGGGCGGGGAGACCTGGACGCTCGAGACCCCCCTGCTGGGGGCGCACCAAGCGCGCAACCTCGCGCTGGCGGCGGCGGCCGCCGCCGCGCTCGGCGTGCCGGAGTCGGCGGCGCGCGACGGCGCG
>SKWV01000286.1 GCA_007128755.1 Trueperaceae bacterium | reverse complement strand
CGTGTGAGCCTACGCGTCTCGGGAGCGCGTTACGGGCGGCCGCCGCCTTGGCCGCCGCTCGGCGGGTCGACCGGAGGTGCTGGCAGGTCGTCCGGATCGGCGGCGTTGTCGCGGGCGTCCTCGGCGTTCCCAGCGCCGTCGTGGGCGGCATCGTTCGGGGCATCCCCGGCGTGCTCGTGCGCGGTCTCGCTCGCGTTCCCCATGCCGTCATGCGCGACGTCCGCTGCGTCCGCGGCCGCGTCCGCGCCGCCGACACCGTCCGGGCGGCCAGTGACGTCGGGCCGGGCGCTCACGTCGTCGGCGAACACGCGATGGTCCGTGAAGCCCGCTTCGCGCACGATGTCGGCGAGGTCGACGAGGTCGACGAACAGGCTGCCGGCACTGATCATGACGTCGAACGCGTGCGTATCGCCGCCGGGCGTGATGATCAGGAGGCTGGCGAAGCCCTCGAAGCCGGCGAGCAGCTCGAGCTCGAACGTGACGGCGCCGGCGGTCTTGCCGATGCCGACGATGGTGCCGTCGTTGGCCGTCACGACGATGTCGGCGTCGCTGGGGAGGCTGATGGCTGCCGTGAACGACACGAAGAGCGCGATGCACAGGGTGATGAGCGTTCGCATTGTCGATCTCCTTCCGTCGACCCGCCGAGCGGGCCGATCTGCACGAAGGCTACGGGGCGAGTCTTACGAGAGGCTTACGGCGCGTTCGCGTTCGGCGGGAGGGCCCAGCCGCTTCCACGGCGCGAGCACTACGCGGGCCGAAGGAGCGGCGCAGCTCCCGCATCGGGTCGCGTGTCGAGGCGCGACGCGAGGCTGGGCAGCCGCAGTGCGACGGTGGTTCCCGCGGCCGACGTCGACGCGACCGTGATGGTTCCGCCGTGACGCTCGACGAGGCTCCGCGCGACCGCGAGCCCGACCCCGGCGCCGGCGCCGCCGGTGTAGCCGCGCTCGAACGCGTGCTGCCGCGCCTCCGGTGTCATGCCGGGGCCCGCGTCGCGCACCTCGAGCACGTGCGCGTCGCCGTCGGTGCGGAGCGTGAGCCGCACGCCGGATGGCGCGCCGGACGCCTGGACGGCGTTGCGCACCACGTTCCTCACGACCTGCATCAGGCGTTCGGGGTCGCCGGCCACATCGGCGGCGGCCGCGCCGGCGTCCACCGTGACGCCCGGATACTCCGCGGCGACGCGCAGGACGATCGCGCGCAGATCGAGCAGCCGGTACTCGACCTCGCGTTCGAGCTCCCCGCGGGCGACGACGAGCAGGTCCTGCGAGGTGCGCAGGAGCTCGCGTGCCGCGTCCGCCGCGGCGCGCAGCCGAGCGTCTTCCGGATCGTGACGGCGGAGCCCGTCGAGGTGGTAGTGGACGAGCGTCAGCGGCGCCGCGAGTTCGTGCGCGACCTCGAGCAGGAAGCCGCGCTCCTCCTCCCGCCGGCTGCGGATCGCCGCCAGCGCGGTGTTGAGGCCGTCCGCGAGATCCTGGACCTCGTCGTCCGGGCCGCGGTACGGGACGCGCCCTGGTGCGCTCGGGTCGACCCCTCGCGTCTCCCGCGCCAGGTCCGTGAGCGGTCGCAGCATGCGGCGGATCCCCACGAGCGCCAGCAGCGTCGCGACCAGCACGACGATGACGCCGCTCGTCACGAGCACCCGTGTGATGGCGCTCAGCGCCTCCATGGACGCGGTGACGTCGTGCGCCAGGCGGATGGTGCCGTTCGTGGCCCGCCAGGGAGCCTGCGCCACGAGGTAGGTGCGTTCGCCGCGGCGCAAGGTGGTCGCTCGGTCATGGCGCGGTAGCAGCGCATCGTCGCCCCACCACAGGGCGATGCGTTCGTCGTGCGTCACGAACTGCAGGATGACGTCGTCCGAGCCCGATCCACCGAACGACGCGCCGAGACTGGGGCGCTCGAGCAGCGTCGTCACGCGCTCGAGGTCCGCGAGCAGGAGGGTCTCGAGGTGGTCGCCGATCTGGCGCTCGAACGTCACGTGCGCCAAGCCCCCGAACCCGAACACCACCAGCAACGCGAAGAGTGCCGCGGCGACGCTGAAGCGCGTGCGCAGCGTCACGCTCGCTCGCGGATCACGTACCCGAGGCCGCGGAGGTTCTCGACGACGTGCTCGACCCCGACCTCGTGGAGCTTGGTGCGCAGGCGCGAGACGAGCGCCTCGACCGCGTTGGAGGCGGGCATGGTGTCGTCGTAGAGCCGCTCGTGGAGCGTGTCCTTCGAGTACACCCGCCCCTGCGCCCCCATCAGCAGCGCGAGGAGCCGGAACTCGAGGGCCGTGAGGGGCAGCGGTACGCCGTCGACGGTGCAGGTGCGCCGCGCCGGCGACAACGTGACGGGGCCCCAGCAGTACGTCTCGCCGTGGCTGTGGGTGCGGAGCTGCGCGTAGACGCGCGCGAGGAGCTCCTCCATCTCGAACGGCTTCGCGAGATAGTCGCTGGCGCCTGCGTAGAGGCCCGCGACGCGGCTGCGGACGTCGGCTCGGGCGGTGAGCATGAGGATGGGCGTGTCGAGGCCGTCGAGTTGCTGGGCCACGTCGAGACCATCCATGTCGGGGAGGTTGAGGTCGAGCACGATCAGGTCGAACCGCTCGGTCTCGGCGAGGATCAGCGCCTCCCGACCCGTGTGCACCACGCGCGTGTCGTGCGCGCGCCGCAGCTCGTCGCCGAGGGCTCGCGCCAGCGCGATGTCGTCCTCCACGACCAGGATCCGTTCTCGCTCCACGCTCTCACTGTGCGGCAGGTGTGCTGCACGCGCCGCGGTGAACCTCACTCGCGGGTCCAAGCGACCTGCCGATGGAGGCCGCGTCGCGGCGTCCGCAGGTCGCCCCGCCCCCTCGAGTCAGTCCGTAAGCCTCCCGTAAGGTTCGGGCCTTACGGTGCGGGTGGATCCAGAGACGGATCCTCGGTGGCGATGATGCCCGCGCCGTACCTGGGCGCTTGGAGCGGGTGGAGCCAGTAGCGCAACCGACCGAGGTCGCCAGACGCGAAGCGTCGCGCCCTCTCGAGAACGTCCGCTGAGGAGGCGATGCACGTGCCACGAATCCTGATCCCCCTGCTCTTCTCGTTCCT
>SKWV01000313.1 GCA_007128755.1 Trueperaceae bacterium | reverse complement strand
GTCCCGAAGGTCTCCGACAGCACCCGCAACGACGCGCCCATGTCGTCCGCGAGCGCCTCGGCCTCGCGTCGACCGAAGGACCGCTTCGGCTGCGTCGCCAGGTCCGACATGGGCGCGTACGTGGTGCGGCGGAGAGGGGCGTCGCCTTGGAGCTGCCAATGCTGTGCCGCCGGCACCACGTCGATCCCTCGGACGAGCGTGCGCGTGCCAGCCGGGAACCGCAACGCCAGGCACTGCGCCATGCCCTCCAGATCGATCGTCGTGCTCCGCGTCAGGCGCGCGAGCAGGCGTGCGCTGTTGGAGAACCACCACGTCGAGCCGCTTCCGTGGACGAACGTGTGGTGCATGCCGTAGGGATCGTTGACGAGCTCGAGGGTATCGGTCTGGGCGTCGATCCGGAGGGCGACGAACCGGCCCTCGAGGCGATCGGTCAGGTCCGCCCAGTGCTGGAATAGCGCCGCGGCGTCGTGGGCGGCGATGCGTCCGGAGGGGTCGACCGCGGTGCCGTCCCAGAGCACGAGCTCGTGCTCGTCTCGGTGGACGTAGCGACGCGGACCCCAGGCCTCCTCGGGTGGCTGCAGCCACGCGGCGCAGGCGCGTTCGCTCTCCCACGAGCCGATCGTGGTGGCATCGAGGAGCGGGTAGGTGTCGTGCATGGCGCGGAGGGCGTCGAGAGCGAGCGCACGCTCCGGGCCTCGACGGTTCCAACCAACGACGAATACGTTCATGATGCACCCCATCCCGGCCGGGCCCTACGACGCATGATAGGAGGCGACGGCGAGTTCGCTTGTGGCATTCACGTGTCGTCGTCGTGAGTCACGCCTCCGAGGAGGGTCGGTGAGGCGGCGCGAGGAGTAGGGTGGAGGGATGAAACCGATCCGGTTGTTCCGTCTAGCCTGCCTCGTCGCGACCCTCGTGCTCACGACCCTTCAACTCGCCGCGGCCCAGGTCGACGACCGCGCCAGGGCCCTGCTGGAGGGCTTCCAAACGCCTACCGGCGAGGTCGTCGACACGCTCGATCAGGTGATGGTCATGACGATCTTCGTCGGCGGCGACGAGCAGGTCGTGAGGACGAGGACCATCATCGATTACGTCGGCGAGCGCGCCGCGATCGACACCGAGGTCGCCCCGGGCATGTCGGCGCGGGTCATCATCGTGGGTGGGCAGGCGCGGATGGAGATGGCCGGCATGCAGCTGCCGATGCCGCCGATGATGGCGGACGCCTTCGACGGCATCTTCGAGCGCGACACGAGCGGCATCCTCGAGGACGGCGCCGTCGCCACGTACGACGGCGTGCAGGCGTACGGCGGTCTCGTCGAGGGCGAACAGGTCACGATCACCGGCCCCACGCCGATCGCGGGCATCGAAGGCGCCGACGAGACGCGCATGCTGTTCGATCCTCAGGGCCGGCTCCTCGCGGTCGTCGTCGAGACCGGCGAGGGCCTCATGCTGACCGTCTTCGACGAACCGTTCCAGGGGAACGCCGTCGTCGGGCGCAGCGCTACGATGTACCTGCTGCAGTCGGGCGGGCCAGAGCGCTTCGCCACGATGACCTTCGAGGCGATCAGGATCAACGAGCCGATCGAGGACGGCACGTTCGACTGAGTTGGTTCGACCGTATGAGGCCGCGCCGGCGCCGCCGCGACGCGGACGCCGATCGTGGCACCACCGCCGCGACGCGGCACGACGAGCGCCAACGTGGGATCGACCGAGGTGATGCTCCTTGTTCGACGTGCTCTTCGACGTGGTCGTGCCGGCGTTCATCGTCGTCGCCGTCGGCGTGGCCCTCGGTCGCGCGTTCGCGCTCGACATGGCGTCCCTCAGCCGGGTGTCGCTCTACGCGGCGGTGCCGGCGCTCGTGTTCGCGTCGCTGTCGGCCACCGACGTCGCGTTCGACGACGTCGGCCTGCTCCTGGCCGCGAACGCCCTCTTCCTCGTGGGGATGGCGGGGCTCTCGTCGGCGGCGGCCTGGTGGATGCCGAAGCGCTCGCGGCGCGGCTTGGTGGCCACGAGCATGTTCGGCAACGCCGCCAACATCATGCTGCCGGTCACCCTCTTCGCGTTCGGTGAGGTCGGGCTCCAGCGCGCGCTGATCCTCTACGTGTTCTCGGCGGTCGTCCTCTTCACGCTCGGCCCGCTCGTCCTGGGCGGCGATGGCGGGAGCCGACGACGGCTCCTCCTCTCCGTGTTGCGCCTGCCGGTGTTGTGGGCGGCCCTCCTCGGGGTCGCCGTCAACGTCGCCGGATGGACGGTGCCGGTCGGTCTGGGGCGCGGTATCGGCCTGTTGGGCGACGCCGCCATCCCGATGGTGCTGCTCATGCTCGGCCTGCAGATCCAGCGCAGCGGGGTGCGCGCGCCGAGCGGCGTGAACGTGCTCGGCGCGGTCCTCAAGCTCGCGATCGGCCCCATCGTCGGCTACGCGGCAGCCTGGCTCTTGGGCATCCGCGGCCTCGATCTCGCCGTCTTGACGCTGCTGGCCGCCATGCCGCCGGCCATCAACACGTTCATGCTCGCGATCGAGTTCGGCGCCGACGCCGACGAGGTCGCCCGCACCGTGATCGTGTCGACGCTGGCGTCGGTGGTCACCTTGACGGTGGTGCTCGTGGTGGTGAGGGGCATCGCGGCGTGATGCGGCCGATGGTGCGAGCCGGCGCCTACTCCGGCATGACGACGCGCCTAGGCGTGCTGAGCGCCTCGCTCGTGCCGCCGTTGCCGAGCTGACCCGAGACGCCGTGACCCCAGGCCCACGCGTCGCCGCCTGCATCGATCACGACGAGGTGGAGGCTGCTCGGGCCGCCGCTCGGGACCGACGCGAACGTGACGCTCGCGGGCATGTCGACCTGCACGGGCGTGGGCTGCTCGGGAGCGGTGCCGCCGTTCCCGAGCTGCCCGAGCTCGCCACTCCCCCACGTCCAGGCGCGGCCGCCCTCGTCGAGGGCCAGGGCGGTGTCGTAGCTGGCGTGGATGGCTCGGAAGGTGACGCCCGACGGCATGCTCACGCGCTCGGGCACGAGCTGGTCGCCTTCGCCGTCGTTGCCGAGCAGACCGGGCCCGCGGTACCCCCACGCCCACGCGT
>SKWV01000104.1 GCA_007128755.1 Trueperaceae bacterium | reverse complement strand
TGTGCGAGCGCGCCGCTCGCGACCATGCCGAGCGCGAACATCAGCGCGATGAGCGTTCTGATCATCATGTCATGCCTCCTCGTTTCGATCACGTCCGGCGCCGGAGTCCGGTGCCGGTATCGGGTGCGGGTGCGGCGCGAGACGCTCACGGCCGAGCGCCGTGGAGCGACCTGCGACGTTCCCGGTGGTCAAGGTAGGAAGGGGCTACGTTTGGAGCGTGTGGCGAGGGTGCGTGACGATCCGCAGCGACCGCGCGACTGACGCCACGATGCGCGAAGTACATGCGCGTGTGAATCGTCGAGGCGGTGAGGACCCGTCGATGACGCGAACGCGGCGAGCCTGGTGCCCCGTAGACAGTGTCACATGCTCGTTGCCGCGGGTCTCATGCTCACTCACGCACGTGGGTCAGTCGTACTTCTCGGCACGCACCACGCGCACCGCGTGGTCGTACGCGACGACCTTGAACCGCGGGAAGTAGATCGCCGCCAGGCGCGCCAAGACGTGGTCCGCGACCTCGGACGGCACCACGCACTCGAAGCGGACGAAGGCTCCGGAGATGTCGGCGACGCGGGAGCCGAACGGGTCGCCTTCGGCCCGTGAGGTGGTGAGTCCGTGCACCCCCCAGCGTTTGAGATCACTCAACAGCCGCTCCTCGAGCACGCTCTCGGCGATCACCGTGAGCAGGCGGCGCTCCGCGAAGCCTTCGCCTCCGGTCCCCTTGGCCGTCATCCGGCACCTCCCCAGAGCATCTGCGTGACACGAGCGTAGAGCGGTATGCCGACGATCAGGTTGAACGGGAACGTGATCGCGAGCGAGGCGGTGAGGTAGAGGCTCGGGTTCGCCTCCGGGAGGCCGAGCCGGACGGCCGCGGTCGCCGCGAGGTAGGAGGCGCTGGCGAAGAGCACGGCGAGGATCGTCGTGCCGCCGAGCGAGAGGCCGAGGAACGGCCCCAGCGCGACACCCATGAAGCCGTGCAGCAGCGGCACCACGATGCCGAAGCCGAGCAGGAACGGCCCGACGGTGCGGAGCTCGCCGAGCCGGCGCCCGGTCACGAGCCCCATCTCGAGCAGGAAGAGTGTCAGGACGCCCTCGAACGGGGTCACGAAGAACGGCTCGACACGCGCCATGCCGACGGGTCCCGAAGCGGCGCCGATCACCAGCCCCCCGGCGAGGAGCACGATGCTCCGCCCCGCGAGCACCTCGCCGAGGAGCGCCCGCCACGGCACGGCCGCGATGGCGGGAGACGACCCGGCCTCCGAGTGGGCGGCTTCGCGCGTCATGATCGAACGGGCCAGCACCAGCGCGACGAGGATCGCCGGCACCTCCAGCAACGCCACCAGCGTCGCCATGAACCCCTCGTAGGGGACGCCGGCCCGATCCAGGAACGCCTGGGCCGCGATGAACGTGACGACGGAGACCGAGCCGTAGTGCGCGGCCATCGCGGCGGCGTCGGGCACGCTGAAGCGGCCGAGGCGCCGGAGCAGCCCGAACGTCCACAGCGGCGTGGCCAGGCCGACCGCCATCGTCGCGACGGCGGGCAGCCACAGGAGCGCGAGCGGGGTCGTGGCCAACGCGACGCCTCCCTTGAGGCCGATCGCCAGCAGCAAGTAGATCGACAGCGTCGTGTAGAGCGCGTCCGGGAAGCGGAGGTCGCTGCGGATGACCGTGGCGAGCACGCCGAGGACGAACGCGAGCACCATCGGCGAGAGCAGGTTGAGACGGAGCAGCTCGAGGGCGTCCACGGCCCTAGGCTACGTCGGTGGGGCGGCTCATGGCGCGAGACCGGGCTCCGTTCGCCGGCGTACGACGCTGCGTGCGCGCTCGGCCGGTACCATGGGAGGTGTGGTCGCGCGGGCCCTTAGCTCAGTCGGTTAGAGCAGGCGACTCATAATCGCTTGGTCGTTGGTTCGAGTCCAACAGGGCCCACCATGACGACGGCCGCCGCTCGGCGCCGAGCTGCACGCTCACTTCGGTGGGTGAGGACGCTTGGCATGCCTTCGGCGCCATTTGCCCGACGCCATGATCATCGCGATCCCAAGCAAGACGAGCGCCACGCCGCCCCACTGCACCGGCGAGAAGTACTCCTCGAACAGCAGGCGGCCCCAGACCACGGTGAACATCGGCTGCAGCAGCAGCAAGACTGAGGTGTCGAGCGCCGGCAGGCGCGGCAGCACGCCGATGATCACCCACCACCCCACGACCTGCGGCCCGACAGCGAGAAGCAGCAGCCAGCCATGCGCTGGCCACGAGGGCATCAGGTCGAAGGCCGGGTCGGTCGCGACGCCGAGCACGAAGGTCGCCGCCGTCGCGCCGAGGGTGGCGTCGAGCAAGGGACCCGTCGGGATCGTCAAGCCGCGCAGGGCAGGCCGGAAGAGCAGCAGGAACATCGCGTAGACGATCGCGTTGCCGAGTCCGAACAGCACCCCCGACACCGGCTCCTCGCCGTAGGCATCCGGTCGACCGATACCGGTCACGAGTGCCACCCCCGCGAACACCAGCGGCGCCGCGAAGAACGCGTTGAGGGACGGACGCTCGCGCAGCACCAGCCACGCCACGAGCGCCACGAACACGACCTGGGTGTTGGCGAGCACCGTCGCCAGGCCGGCGCCGACGTAGCCGATCGAGTAGTTCCCGAGCGTGGCCGACACGCCCATGAGCACGCCGGCGCCGACGCAGATCCAGCGCTGGCGGGCGGAGCGTGGGCAGCCGTGCCGGGTCGCCCAACAGAGCAGCACGATGAACGGCAGCGCGTAGAGGGGGCGGAAGAACGCGGCGGTCGTGGGCGAGACGTCGGCGAGCCGGACGAGGATCGCCGAGAAGGAGATGACGACGGCGCCAAAGAGGCCGAGAGCGTGGAGCATACCTGACGGTAAGCACTGCCTGCGGTGTCGCTCGTGTGTCGCTCACCGTCAAACGTCATCCCCCCGCAATCGAGTCGCGCCAGTGTCACGCCTAAGGGGCTTTACCGCTCGAGACGGCCGCGTGTCGACCGCCACGACATCCGATCGCACCGATGGATGGTCGAGCAGCGGTCTTCGCCGCGACGTGGGAGCAACGAGGTCGAGGACCGGCAGACCGG
>SKWV01000406.1 GCA_007128755.1 Trueperaceae bacterium | reverse complement strand
GTGCTGGACGACGTGTCGGTGGCGGAGGCCGCCGCGACGCACGCGGAGGTCTGACGTCTCGAATGTGCTCCAAGCGAAACCGCGTCACTCCTCGAACGTACGGCTCGAGGTAGGGGTTAGCGCGGCCGAGGCCTCGCGACGAGCGGATGACTCATGCGCCTAGGAACGTGTCCGCGTCCACGCCTGCCTGACGGACGATAGCCCGCACGGTTCCCTCTGGCAGGTCCCCTGGGTGACGCGGGACCGTCGTCCGCGCCCTCGTGCTCGGGTTCCACCAGATCTCGTGACTACCGCGTGCCGAGCGGTCGAACTCGATACCGAGCCGCTTCAAGAGCCACGACATCGTGGTACGTCAGGCCGCCGAGCCGGCCCACGGTGCCGTCACCGGAACCTCCACCTCGAACTCTGAACCCAGCGTCCGGAGCTTGCTGGGAAGGGGATCGCCGTGTTCACGGTACGAGTCCAGGAGCCGGCGTGCCACGTCGGCGGCGATCTCCAAGGTCTCCTCCACCGTTCGACCCTGCGCCACGAGGCCAGGAAGGTCGTTGGAAGTCGCGAGGAACTGGCCGTTCTCGACCTGCTCGACGTGCATGCGGATCGCGAAGCTCTGGTCCATGGCGTAGTCTACGCGCGCAGAGCGGCGCCGACGGTGCGTCGCCGCGAAGCCCGAAGGAACGTAGTCATAGCTCTTGTCGAAGTACCCGACGGACCGCAATCCCTCCTGGAGCAACTGATCGAACAGGCCGAGGGTGTGCGCCTCCTGGTAGAAGCGCTTCGGGAGCTCGACCGGACGCACCGATGGTTGCGGAGCCGGCCACGGGAAGCGGGGAAAGCCCTCCGGCGGCAATTGCGTCGCCGCCTCCATGGGGATGCCGGCGACGTCTAGCGGCTCCGAGGGCTCACGTGGCAAGGGCAGCAGGTCGGGGTGGTCGGGGATGGCGTGCCTCACTGGCGGGGCGCCGGGAATTATGTCCCTCATTGGCGGGTCCGCCATCGCGAAGCTCTCGTACTGATCGAGGTCCCTGAGTGGGAGGTAGCGATCCGCGCGAGAGAAGAAGACCTGCGGCTGCTCGAGTAACATGCGCCGCTTCGCCGCCGTCGACTCGACGTTCCACAAGTGCTCCTCGACGACGATGTCGAACAGGCCGTCATCCACATCGACGCCCAGTGCGTCCGCGACGCGCGGCGAGATGTTCAAGAGGTCGGGGGCATTCGTACGACTCCGCTCACGGGGGCCCCGCCGTCAGCCGAGTCGACCGAGTTGCTCGTGGCCGAAGCGCTGCAGCGCGCGGAGGAGCTCGTCGTGGCCGGGCGCACCGGGACTCAGCACGCGATGGTCGGCACCACCCAGCATGAGGCGCCGCGGGGCACCGCGCAGGCGGTGCACGAGGGCCACGGTCGTCTCCGGCACCACGGTGGTGTCGCGCAGCCCCTGCACCACCATGGTGGGGCGCGCGGCGAGCCGCGGCGCGACGCGCCAGGCGTGACGGCCGGCGCGGCGCAGCTCGTCGAGCGCCGCGGTGGGGACGCGCACCTCGTTCCGGACGCGGTCGCGCGTGGCGGGATCGTCGAGATCGACGGCGCCGAGCTTCTCGGTGAGCTCGGCCCTCAGGGACGGGTCGTCGAGGTCGGCGCGCTCGTAGGGGCGCACGTCGCTGAGGACGCGGCGCAGCAGCGGGAGCAGGAGCGCGCGACGGTCGCCGTAGCGCGTGAAGGGGGCGATCAGCACCATGGCGTCGGCCGGCGCGCCGGTCTCGAGCGCCGCCATCGTCAGCGCGGCGCCCATCGAGAAGCCGACCGCCAGGACGGGCGCGCCCGACTCGGCCGCGGTCGCGAGCGCGCGCGCGACCTCGTCGCGCCACTCGGTCCAGCGGCGCTCGCGCAGCGTCCCCCAATCCGGGCCGAAACCCGGGAGCAGCGGCGCACGCACACGCCAACCGACGGCGACGAGCGCCGCCGCGAGCGGCCGCACCTCCGCTGGCGTGCCTGGGAAGCCGTGCACCAGCACCGCCGTGGCGGGGCCGTCACCGTGGGCGAACGGTTGGTGCAGGGGGCCGGGGAAGGGGAGCATCGGCGTCATGGTCGCACGGGGTGCGTGGGGAGACCGTGCGCTGTGCGGCTCGGGGGCCCAGCGGTCCGGCGCGCGCCGGGGCCTGACGCCGCCGCAGTCCCGACAATCCAGCCCGTCGCCATGCTTCGTCCGTAGGCTCCCCTGGTCGGCCACCCACACCGACCAGGAGGAGCCGTCATGCCGAACCGGAACGCGCCCGTCGTCGCGGGCTCGGGCGCCGCGCCCACGCTGCTCACGCTCGGCGCCCTGTGCCTCGCCAACGCGCCGATCACGCGCCCCAAGCCGCTGCTCCTGCTCGCCTACCTCGCGCACGAAGGGCCGATCGACCGCGAGCGGCTCGCCCGGCTCTTCTTCTCGTCGAGCCGCGACCCCCGCGACGCCCTCACCACGACGCTCCGCCGGCTCCACGGCCTGGTCGCGCCCGCGTCGACCAGCGACGCCCGGCTCCAGACCACGGTTACCACCGACGCGCTCGCGTTCCAGCACCACGCGCTGGCGAGCGACCCCCACACCGCCCTCCACGGCTACCGCGGACCCTTCCTGCAGGGCGCCCCCGTCGACTGTGGCGCCGAGCTCGAGGAGTGGATCGTCTCGACCCGCGAGCGCCTCGCGTGCGTGGCTCGGGACCTGCACCTCGCGCTGGCGCGCGGCGAGCTCCGCCGGCGCCGCACGGCGATCGCCTGGAACCACGCCAAGTCCGCCGTCGGCCTCACCGAGGACTTCGCGCTCGCCCCGCACCACACCGCGGCGGTCCTGCGCGAGGTCGACGAGGCCGGTCTGCCCGTGCCGGAAGGATGGTGGATCGTGGTGGCCGGGCTCGGCGCCGAGGTCGGCTGGCGGTCCGTAGCGGCGAGCGGAGCCGAGAGCGCGAGCCAGCGCGATGCCGCGGGCGAGCGCTCAACGGCGAGCGAGCGCGACACGCCGAGCGGGCACGCGACGCCGGTTGAACGGACGACCCCCCGCGAACACCGCGCGCGCGGCGCCACCCACCGCACCACACGCCTCGGCGACC
>SKWV01000378.1 GCA_007128755.1 Trueperaceae bacterium | reverse complement strand
GAGGGCGAGGCGCGCGTCGTGGCCGCCGAGTACGGGCGGCCCCTCCCCGTGGCGCTCGAGCTCCCGCTCGTCGACCAGGGCGCCGCGGTCGGGCGACTGCTGGTCGCGCCGCGCGACGTGGGCGGAGACCTGAGCCTCGCCGATCGGGAGTTGCTCGCCACCGTGGCGCGGCAGGCCGGGAGCGCGGTGCGCGCCGTTCGCCTCATGAGCGATCTGCAGCGCTCCCGTCAGGAGATCGTGACGCTGCGCGAGGAGGAGCGCCGACGCCTCCGCCGCGACCTGCACGACGGGCTCGGACCGACGCTGGCCGCGATGGCGCTGAAGCTCGACGCGGCGCGCAACCTCGTGCGCCGCGAGCCGGATCGCGCCGACGCGCTCCTGGCGGGACTGGCCGACCAGGTGCAAGGAGCCGTGGGCGAGATCCGGCGGCTCGTGCACGCCTTGCGCCCGCCGGCGCTCGATGAGCTCGGGCTCGTCGGCGCGCTCCGGGAGCACGCGCGCCAGATCGAGTCCTACGGCGTGCGGCTCGAGGTCGAGGCGCCCGAGGCCGCGCTCGGCCTCTCCGCGGCCGTCGAGGTCGCCGTCTACCGGATCGTGCAGGAGGCGCTGACGAACGTGGTGCGCCATGCGGCGGCCAGGCGCTGCCGCGTGACGCTCGTCGTCGGGCGCGACCTCGTGCTGCGGGTCGAGGACGACGGCCGCGGCGTCTCGCCCCATGCCCGCCACGGCGTAGGCTTCACGTCGATGCGCGAACGCGCCGCCGAGCTCGGTGGCACCTGGAGCATCGCCGAAGGTGAGCGCGGCGGCACCCGCATCGACGTCGTGTTGCCGCTGCCGAGGGAGGCATCGTGAACCCCGTGCGCGTGCTCGTCGTCGACGATCATCAGCTCTTCCGCGAGGGCGTCCGCGCGCTGCTCGGCAGCCTGCCGGGCACGCTCGTGGTCGGCGAGGCCGACTGCGGCGCCGACGCCATCGAGCTCGCGCGCACGCTCGCGCCCGACGTCGTCCTCATGGACGTGCAGATGACCGACATGAACGGCCTGGAGGCGACGCGGCGCATCCTTGCGGCGCAGCCCGGCGTCGGCATCATCGTCGTGACGATGTTCGACGACGACGAGACGGTGTTCGCCGCCATGCGCGCCGGCGCGCGCGGGTACGTGCTCAAGGGGGCCGGCCAGGCCGAGCTCGTGCGGGCGATCGAGGCGGTGGCGCGCGGCGAGGCGCTCTACGGCCCCCGCATCGCCGAGCGGATCCTGCAGTTCTTCCAGGCGTCGCGGCGCGACATGCCGCTCGACGCGTTCCCCGACCTCACCGATCGCGAGCGCGAGGTGCTCGACCAGATCGCCAAGGGCCTCGGCAACGCCGCCATCGCGCGACGCTTGGCCATCGCCGAGAAGACCGTCCGCAACCACGTGTCGAGCATCTTCTCGAAGCTGCACGTGACGGATCGCGCGCAGGCCGTCGTGCGCGCCCGCGAGGCCGGATTCGGACAGCGCGAGACGTAGGGGGCGCACCCGGCGCGCGTGTGCGCCGCCTCCGCGAGCACCGTGCGACGGCTGCGCCGTCGGCGCCCCGCCGCGCTGCGTATCGTGCCTCATGCGGGCATGGCTGGTCACCGACCACTACCTGCCGCAGCACAACGGGCACGCCGTCGCCGTGGCGTGGTGGGCTCGCGCGCTCGCGGAGCGGGGCGTCGACGTGACCGTGATCGCCGACGCCTGGCCGGGTGCCGAGGGGCAGCGGCCGGTGTGGAGGCATCCCCGCTACCGCGAGGAGCGGCTCCGCGTGCTGCCCCTGTTCCCGCCGGGTCACCCGCTGGCCGGGCTCCTCCCGAGCGGGCGGCGCGTGGCCGGCCTCGCCGACGCGCCACCGGACGTGCTCCACCTCCACGGGTACGGCCCGAGCTGCGCGCAGGCGGCGGCGGCCCTGCCGGGCGTCGGCCGGGTGATCAGCGTCCACGCGCTCCCCGAGGGGTCGGGTGCCGGCTCGTGGCGGCTCGTGCAGTCGGTCATGCGGCGTCGGCTCGCGCGCATCGTGGGCGCCTGCGACGTCGTGGTGGCGCCATCGGAGGCGGCCGCCACGCGCGTGCGCGAGGTCGCCGCATGCGACGACGTGCGGGTGATCCCCACCGGCGTCGACGAGGCGTTCGTCGCTGCAGCGAGGGGCGGTGACGGCCCGCCGGATCCGACCCGGCCGCGCGTGCTGTACGTGGGCCGGCTGAGCCGCGACAAGGGCTTCGACCTGGTGACGGCCCTGGCCCAGCGCCACCCCGAGGCGTCCTGGCTGGCGATCGGCGAGGGGTCCGCGGCGACGGAGGGCGTCGTGACGCTCGGCCATCGTCCGCTCCTCGACGTGGCGCTCGCGGTGCGTGACGCCGACGTGCTGCTCGCGCCGGCCGTGACCGAGACCCAGGGACTGGCGGCGCACGAGGCGATCGTGGTGGGCACACCCGTCGCGGCGCCGCGCGGCAGTGCCCAGGCGGGCATCGTCGTGCACGGGGTGAACGGGGCGCATTACGACCCGGGCGATCTCGACGACGCATGGCGGGCGGTGGTGACAGCCGCAGGCGTCTCGCGCGACACGGTCCTGTCGACGTCGGCGGACTGGCGGCCCGACCGACTGGTCAAGACCATGCTGGCGGTGTACGACGAGGCGGGCTCGGCGAGGAGGGCCCTCCGCTCCGGGCGGGCCACGGTGAGTTAGCGGGGGAGCCGCGTGCGCCCTGCGCGCCTCACGCCTCCGGTGTCATGAAGCGGCGCAGCCGGTTCGCCATCACCGACATCACGTGCAGGCCGAACTGCGGCGAGTGACGGATGAGGTGGAGGAACCACTCCCGGTCGACCGGACCGAGCGTGCTGTCGACGGACGCGAAGGCGTCGGCGCTGCGGGGCCCATCGTCGACGATCGCCATCTCGCCGAGGATGCTCCCGGGATCGAGACTCTCGACGGTGACGCCGTCGACCGACACCTCGATCAGGCCCTCGAGCACGACGTACATGACGTCCGCCGGGTCGCCGCGTTGGAACACCGGCTCGCCGGCCCGCACCGCGCGCGCGTTCGGGGAGTCACGGAAGAAATCACGGAAGATGCTCAGTACTTCCACGTCGTCTCCTCTACCTCGGACTGACGCCCAGCATGGCACGCGCGCCCGGGAGCCATGGCCAGGCGCTAGGCTGAGGCTCTTGCGATGCGACCCGAAGGGAGCGGCGGCATGAGCGAGGCGTTGCGCACGATCATCGCGTCGGCCTTGGACTGGCAGGAGGCGCACGTGGGGTTCGAGCACGCCGTCGCGGGCCTACCGGAGGACCTCCGCGGCCGGCGGCCGGAGCGCTACCCGCATTCGCCGTGGGAGCTCGTCGAGCACGTGCGGCTGACGCAGGCCGATCTCGTGGCGTTCATGGAGGACGCGGGCTACATGGCGCCGAGCTGGCCCGAGGGGTACTGGCCCGATGGGCCCGCGCCGCCGACACGCGCGTCGTGGGACGAGGCGGTCGCAGCCGTACGGACCGATCGGGAGCGGCTGCGCACGCTGGCGACGCGGCCGTCGGTCGACCTCGGGGCGAAGATCCCGTGGGGAGACGGCCAGACCTACGGGAGGACCATCCTCGTCGCCGTGGATCACACGGCCTATCACGTCGGTCAGCTCGTCGCCGTCAGGCGGTTGCTGGCTGCCTGGCCTCCGGGGGAGGCTCAGCCGAAGACGAGGTAACCGCCGGCGGGCACGCGTCGCTGCAGCACATCGCACGATCCTGGCGGGTCCTGTTGCCCCGGCGGGGTCTCGGGCCGCCACACGCGGCACTGGCCGCGAGGAGGGTAGTGGCCCGGCGGGATGGTGAACGTCGGCGCGCCGGCGCGCCGCACGATGATGCCGCTCACGGGCCGCGACTCCGGGATCTGCACGATGAAGATCGATCCCGACACGCGCGGCACCACCTCGGGCTGCAGCCTGATCGTGGCGTCGAGCTGCACGCTCGGTGCGCAGGCGGAGAGGACGAGGGTGAGCGCCGCAACCATGAGCAGAGGCGCGGGCGATCGACGCGGTCGTGGGTCGCGCTGGCACGCTGGCATGCGCGATGCTACGGCCAGGTTCGCAGCGAAGCTATCGACTTCCCGACATCGCGCGGATGACCGAGGTCATGGCGGCGTCACGGCCGGAGCGTCATGCTGGGCGACGATGAAGGTCGATGGAGCCTCACGCCCGCCCACGGTGGCGAAGGCCGCCTCGCACCCCCGTCGCGTGGCGCTCAAGTCGGTCGCGCTCCCCAACGAGCACGGAGCGTGGGGCTTCCTGCTCGAGCCGGCGCTGCTCGGTCTGGTGCTCGCGCCGGCGTGGGCGGGGCTGCTCGTGGTCGTGTCCGCGACGGCGGCGCTCCTCGCCCAGCACCCACTCAGCCTCGCGCTCGCGGACCGTCGACGCGGCCGCGAGTACCCGCGCACCCGCCTCGCCCGGGCGTTCGCCCTGGGCTACGGCGCGGCGGCGCTCCTCGCCCTCGCGGCCGCGCTGACCATCCTGGGGCGCCTCGACGTGCTGCTCCCGGTCCTGCTCGCCGTGCCGCTGGCCCTGGTGCAGCTGGGCTACGACGCCCGCAACCGGGGCCGCGAGCTCGTGAGCGAACTCGCCGGCGCGAGCGCCATCGGCGCGCTGGCGGCCGTCGTCGCGATGGCCGGCGGCTGGTCGCTCCCCTGGGCCCTGCTGCTGTGGCTGGTGCTGGCCGCTCGCACCATGCCGTCGATCGTCTACGTGCGCGCCCGGCTGCGGCTCGAGACCGGCCGCCCCGCCGATCGCGGGGCCGTGCTCGGCTCCCACGTGGCCGCGCTCGCGTTGGTGATCGCGCTGGCCGCGTTCGGCTTCCTGCCGCTCCTCACCGTGGGCGCGTTCGTCGTGCTGCTCGTGCGCGCGGCGCTGGGGGTGTCGCGCTGGCGGCGGCCGACGAAGGCGACGTTCATCGGCTTCCGCGAGATGGGATTCGGGCTCCTGGTCGTGGCCGCCACCGCTGCGGGCTTCTTGCTCGGGGTGTAGGCGCCACGGCGCTGGGCGCGCTCGGTCGCGCCGTCGACCTAGACGACCTGCTCGGAGGTGACGCGGTGGATGGTGCCGTGATCACGCTCGAAGGCCGTGATGTTGGCCAGCGTCGTGTGCGCGATGCTCGTGACGGCCTCCTCGGTGAAGAACCCCTGGTGGCCCGTGATGAGCACGTTGGGGAACGTCAGCAGCCGCGAGAACGCGTCGTCCTGGATCACGCGGTCGGAGAGGTCCTGGAAGAACAGGTCCTCCTCCTCCTCGTACACGTCGAGCCCGAGGTTCCCGATGCGGCCGCTCTTCAGGCCCTCGATGACCGCGAGCGTGTCGACGAGCCGCCCGCGGCTCGTGTTGATGAGCATCACGCCGTCCTTCATCTGCGCGACGGCGTCGGCGCCGATGAGGTGGTGCGTCTGGGGCGTCAGCGGGCAGTGCAGCGAGATCACGTCGGCACGCGCGAACAGCTCGGACAGCGCGACGTACTCGACGACCTCCTCGGCCTCGGCCTGGGGGTAGGGATCGTAGGCGATCACCCGGCAGCCCAGGCCGGTCATGATCCGAGCGAAGAGCACCCCGATCTTGCCGGTGCCGATCACGCCCACGGTCTTGCCGTGCAGGTCGAAGCCGAGCAGCCCCTCGAGCGAGAAGTTCCCCTCGCGGACGCGGTTGTAGGCGCGGAAGATGCGCCGGTTGAGCGCCAGGACCAGCGCCAGCGCGTGCTCGGCGACGGCGTGCGGCGAGTAGGCGGGCACCCGCACGACCGTGAGGCCGAGGGCATCGGCGGCCTCCAGGTCGACGTGGTTGAAGCCGGCGGACCGGAGCGCGATCAGCGTGGTGCCGTGCTCGCTCAGCGTGCGCAGCACGTGGGCGTCCAGCTGGTCGTTCACGAACGCGCAGACGGCCGGGTAGCCGGCCGCCAGCGACACCGTGTGCCCGAGCAGGCGAGGCTCGAGGAACGTCAGTTCGTGGCCGTGCTCGACGTTGGCGAGCTCGAAGTAATGCTGGTCGTAGGACTTGGTGCTGAACATCGCGACACGCATGCGTTCCGCCCTCTCCGCACGGACTCCGGTCCGCACCGTCGCACCATAACGGCTCGTGCACCGATCGCGCCGTGCCCCACGCTCCCGAGTGCCGCTCAGGCGGTCGCGGCCGCGTAGCGGGCGTCGTCCGGCCGGCGTCCCGCGCTGCGCTGCACCCGGTGGTTCGCGGCGAGGTGCTCGAGCACCTTGTGGACCGTCTCGACCTGATCGGCCACGCCCGCCGCGGCGGCGAGCTCGGCCGCGGTCCGAGCCTCGGAGGGCGCCTGCCGCAGCGCGGCCAGGACAGCGTGCTGGACGTCGATCACCTCGCCGGCGGCGCGCTTGCCGGCCTCGACGCCGGGCTGGTGGTAGGCGTTCACGTGCACGAGCGACGCGTAGAGACCGACCGCGCGCTCGTAGAGGGCGATGAGCGCGCCGATGGACCGCTCCCGGGCGTCGGGGACGGTGATGGTGAGGGACTCGCGCTCGTTCTCGAACAGCGCCGCGCGGGTGCCGAGCTGGAAGCCGAGCAGGTAGTCGCCGGAGGTGACGTCGGCCTCCACCTCGAAGGGCGTGCCCTCCTCGTCGCGGAGCACCTGGATGAAGGTGACGAAGAAGTTTTGGACGCCGTCGCGGAGCTGCTGCACGTAGGCGTGCTGGTCGGTGGAGCCCTTGTTGCCGTACACGGTGATGCCCTGATGCACCACGGCGCCGCTCAGGTCGCGCTCCTTGCCGAGGGACTCCATCACGAGCTGCTGGAGGTAGCGCGAGAAGAGGAGCAGGCGGTCCTTGTACGGCAGCACGACCATGTCCTTGTCGCCGCGGCCGTCGCCGGCGTGATGCCACATGAGCGCGAGCAGCGCGGCGGGGTTGCGAGCCACCTCGCGCTCGCGCGTGGCCTCGTCCATCGCCCTCGCCCCGGCGAGCAGCGCGTCGACGTCGATGCCCTGCAGCGCGGCCGGGAGCAGCCCCACCGCGGCCAGGACGGAGTTGCGCCCGCCCACCCAGTCCCACATGGGGAACCGCGCCAGCCAGCCGTCGGCCTGCGCCCGCTCGTCGAGCAGGCTCCCCTCGCCGGTGACCGCCACCGCGTGCGGGGCGAAGGCGAGGCCGGCCTCGCGGTAGGCGTGTTCGGCGACGAGCATGCCGTTGCGCGTCTCCTTGGTGCCGCCCGACTTGGACACGACCAGCGTGAGCGTCGCGGCCAGCTCCTCGCCGAGGCCGGCGATGACCCGGTTCATGCCGTCGGGATCGGTGTTGTCGAAGAAGTGGATCGCGAGCGCGTCGTGCGCCTGAGCGAGCGCGTCGGCGACGAACTGCGGCCCCAGCGCGGAGCCGCCGATGCCGATCACGAGCACGTGCTCGAAGCGCTCGGCGCGCTGCGGACGGATCGTACCGCCTCGCACGTCGCGCGCGAAGCGCTGCACCGCGTCGCGGGTGGCGTCGATCGCCTCCGTGAGCGAAGCGTCCGGCGCCAGTTCCGGCGCCCGGAGCCAGTAGTGGCCGACCATCCGGTCCTCGTCGGGGTTGGCGATGGCCCCACCCTCGAGCTCGGCCATGGCGTCGAGGGCGCCCTGGATGGGCGCCTCCATCCGCGCGAAGAAGTCGTCGTCGAAGCGCATGCGCGAGATGTCGAGGGAGAGGTCGAGGGGGTCGACGACGCAGAGGTGATCGCGGTAGCGCTGCCACAGGTCGGTTGGGTTCATGGTGACTCCTTCGTGGTGTCGTGCTCTAGACGTGCCCACCGAACGCGGCGCGCATGGCCGTGAGGAGCTTGTCGGCGTACTCGCTCTCGCCGCGCGAGGAGAAGCGCCCGTGGAGCGCGGCGCTCAGCACCGGCGCCGGCACGCCCTCGTCGATCGCCGCCTTCAGCGTCCAGCGGCCCTCACCCGAGTCGGGGACGCGCGAACCGTAGGCGGCCAGGTCGGGGCCGGCCAGCAGCGCCTCGGCGGTGAGGTCGAGCAGCCACGACGACACCACGCTGCCGCGCCGCCAGAGCTCGGCGATCTCCGCGACGTCGAGGTCGTAGCGGTAGTGCTCCGGGTGGCGGAGCGGCGGCGCCTCGTGGCCCGGACCGGGGTCGAGAGACCCCACGTCGGCGCGGCGCAGGATGGCGAAGCCTTCGGCGTAGGCGGCCATGAGGCCGTACTCGATGCCGTTGTGCACCATCTTGACGAAGTGCCCCGCGCCGCTCGGGCCGCAGTGCAAGTAGCCGCGCTCGGCCGTGCCCGGCGCGCCCTCGCGTCCCGGCGTCGGAGGCACGGCGTCACGGGCCGGCGCGAGCGCCTCGAACACGCTCTCGAGGCGCGCCACCGGGGCCGGGTCGCCGCCGATCATCAGGCAGTAGCCGCGCTCCAGCCCGAACACGCCGCCGCTGGTGCCGACGTCGACGTAGTGGATCCCTCGCTCCGCGAGCTCCGCGGCCCTGCGCAGGTCGTCGACGTAGTAGCTGTTCCCGCCGTCGACGATCACGTCGCCAGCGTCGAGGGACGGCGCGAGACCCGCGATGGCGGCATCGACTGCCGCCGCGGGCAGCATGATCCACACCACCCGCGGCGCGGTCAGGCGGTGGGCGACGTCGTGCAGGGACGAGGCGCCCTCGGCGCCGTCGGCGACGAGGCTCTCGACCGCGGCGGCGGCGTGGTCGTAGGCGACCACCTCGTGACCGTGGGCGAGCAGTCGCCGCACCATGTTCCCGCCCATCCGGCCGAGGCCGATCATGGCGATCCTCATGCGTCCTCCCTCGTCGCCTGGCGTCATGGCCGCATCGTACCTGCGGCGGCTCGGCCGCGGCACGGCGGATGACGCCGAGCACCGTGCAGGCGCGGGCGGTCGCCCGGGACGGTGCGGGGTCAATCGGTCGGGATCGTGAGCATGCCGCGGCGGTCCGGCGTGCGCCGTCGGTCACCCGAACGCCGCGTGTCGGGGGCGAGCAGGCGTGCGAGGTCGCTCCTGCGGCAGCGCACGGCGACGGCGCCCAGGGCGATGCAGCGACGGTGGTAGCGGAAGTCGAGCGTCGTCACCGGCTGGGAGAACGCGGGCGTGAGCACCAGGTCGGCCTGCTGGTAGCGCTCGTCGGCATGCTGGTGGTGGCTGATCTCCATCGCGCGCAGCAGGGCCTGCACGGCCGTGCGCGGCGCCGCCGAGGTCATGCGCGGGCTGGCATTCACGGCGATGACCACCTCGGCCCCCATGGCTCTCGCCACGTCGATGGGGGCGATGTCGGCGTAGGCGCCGTCGGCCAACAGCGTGCCGTTGCGCCGCGCCGGCGGCAGGATGCCCGCGAGCGCGGCGCTGGCGTACGTCGCCTCGGCGGCGCTGCCATGATCGATCACCACGCGCTTGCCGGTCGTGAGGTCGGTCGCCACGGCCACGACCGGGATGCGGCCGTCCTCCAAGTCCTTGCCGAGCGTGAGCTCCTCGAGCTTGGCTCGGATGGGGGTCTCCGAGGGGGCGAGCGCTCCCCAGCGGAGCATCAGGTGCCGGAGCGCGCGGCCGCCGTCCAGGACCGACTTGGCGCGGGCGCGCATGCTGCTCCTGGTGTCGCGGGTCGTGAGGCCGGGGATGCCATCGACGTCGAGCCCGACGAGGTCGGCGTACCAGTTCGCGTTGAGCGCGTAGGTGGCTCCCACGATGGCGCCCATCGAGACGCCGACGATGCCGGAGGGTGCGTACCCTGCATGCTCGAGCGCGCGCAGCACGCCGGTGTGGGCGACCCCGCGAGCGCCACCTCCCGCGAGGACCAGGGCGAACGAACGGTGCCGTGCGAGCACGATGGTCTCCTCGACGAGATGGATCTCAGGCGGGTGCGAGGGCCTCGTCGGCGAGCGCCGCGCCGCGCCGCAACGCCTGGATGTTCGCCTCCACGAGGTGCCGGCGCTTCGCGGGCACGACCGCGCGCAGCGCCGCCTCGACCTGGTCGATCGTGAGCACGTTCAGCCGCGCGAGCAGTCCGCCGACCAGCACCATGTTGGTGAGGTGAGCGTCGCCGAGCTCGCGGGCGACGTCGTCGGCGGGGATCGAGATGGCGGTGACGTCGCTACGGAGCGCCGGGCGGTCCACCTGCGAGCCGTTGATCACCAGCACGCCGCCCGGGGCGACGAGCGGCTCGTAGCGGTCCAGCGACGGGATGTTCATGACGATGGCGGCGTCCGGGTGCTGCACGATCGGCGAACCGATCGGTTCGTCGGCGATGGTGACGACGCAGTGCGCGGTGCCGCCGCGCATCTCCGGACCGTACGACGGGTACCAGGTGGTGTGCAGGTCGGCCGCGAGCGCCGCGTGCGCCAGGACTTGCCCCGCGAAGAGCACGCCCTGACCGCCGAAGCCGGAGACGACGATGGCGCTGTTCATGACGCGGCTTCCGTCCGGCGACCGCCGGACGTGACGCTCTCGGGCTCGTCGCTCGGCACCTTGAAGTCGCCCAGGGGGAACACCGGCAGCATCTCGTCACGGATGTACTCGAGCGCCGCCTCCGGTGTCACGCCCCAGTTGGTCGGGCAGCTCGAGAGCAGCTCGACCATCGAGAAGCCGCGCCCCTCGAGCTGCGTCTCGAACGCCGCGCGGATGGCCTTCTTGGCGCGCTTGATGTGCACGACGTCGTGCAGGCTGCGGCGCACGACGTAGGCCGCGCCATCGACCTGGGCGAGCAGCTCGCTCATGCGCAGCGGCGCGCCGTGCGCCACGACCTCGCGCCCCTGCGGGGAGGAGGAGGTGCGCTGGCCGATCAGCGTGGTGGGCGCCATCTGACCGCCCGTCATGCCGTAGATGGCGTTGTTGAGGAAGATGACCGTGATGTCGTCGCCGCGCACGGCGGCGTGGAGGATCTCGGCCGCGCCGATCGAGGCGAGGTCGCCGTCTCCCTGATAGGTGAAGACGACGGAGTTCGGGTCGACGTGCTTGATGCCCGACGCCATGGCCGGCGCGCGGCCGTGCGCCGCCTGGGCGAAGTCGCACGCGAAGTAGCGGTAGGCGAACACCGAGCAGCCGACCGAGGCCACGCCCACCGTCCGCTCGCGCACCCCGAGCTCGTCGATCACCTCGGCCACCAGCCGATGGGCGATGCCGTGCGTGCAGCCGGGGCAGTAGTGCGTGGGGACGTCGGCGAGCGACTCCGGGTAGGTGTACACGGGCGTCATCACGCGCTCGGGCGTGGTCGTGCTCATGAGGCCACCTCCTCCTTCTCGGGCTCGGCCGCCTTGGGCTCTGCCGCGCGCCGGATCGCCGTCAGGATCTCCTCGGGCATCGGCATCACCCCGCCGGGTCGCCCGAAGAACGAGACCGGGACGCGTTCACGGGTGGCGAGGCGCACGTCGTCGACCATCTGACCGGCGTTCATCTCGACGACCAGGATGGCGTCGACCTCGTGCGCGAGCCGCGCCAGCCGATCGCTGGGGAACGGGAAGAGCGTGATGGGCCGCAGGAGCCCCACCGGCAGGCCGTCGGCGCGAGCGGCGGCGATCGCGGTCTTGGCGATGCGGGCGGCGGTGCCGAAGGCGACCACCGCGATGCGGGCGTCGCCTAAGCCCTCCTCCTCGAAGCGCACCTCGTT
>SKWV01000304.1 GCA_007128755.1 Trueperaceae bacterium | reverse complement strand
GCTCGGGACCCGCCGCCATCGCCGGGTACCCGCACGTCACCGTGCCGGCCGGCTACGTCCACGGCCTGCCCGTGGGGCTGTCGTTCTTCGGCGGCGCGTACCGCGAAGGACCGCTGCTGGCGTACGCCCACGCCTTCGAGCAGGCGGCCGACGTGTGGCGGGCGCCGACGTTCGTGAAGGGTGTCGGCTGAGGTCCGGGGCGCAGTGGGCGGCAGCCGTCACGTCCTCGGGGTGAGGAGCGCCACCGCCGCGCTGGCCGACGTCGGACGCCCGAAGAGATAGCCCTGGGCGAACCCACAGCCGGACGACACGAGGAACGCGCGCTGCGCTTCCGTCTCGACGCCCTCGGCGACCACCTCGAGGCCGAGGATGGTGGCTAGGGCGATGATCCCGATGACGACGGCCGCGTCCCGCGAGGACGGGTCCGGCTCGGGGCCGAGCTCTCGGATGAACGAGAGGTCGATCTTGAGCGCTTCGACCGGCAAGCGCTTGAGCTGCCCGAAGGAGGCGTACCCGGCGCCGAAGTCGTCGATGGCGACCGTCACGCCGAGGGCTCGCAAGTCGGCAATGGTCGTGACGGTGCGCGCGACGTCGACCATCGCCACGCTCTCGGTGAGCTCGATCTCGAGCCAGTGCGGAGGCACACGGGCGTCTTCCAGTGCCGCGGAGACATGCTCGACGATCTTGCCGCCCTCGAACTCGGCGGCGGAGACGTTGATCGCCACCGGCACGACGGCGTGCCCGGCGTCATGCCACGCCCGGAGCTGCCGGAGGACGATGGTCATCACGTGTCGATCGAGATCGTGGATGAGCCCGGTCGCTTCGGCCAGGGGGATGAACGTGCTCGGAGGCACGGCCCCGCGAACCGGGTCATCCCATCGCGCCAGGGCCTCGAATCCTACGATGGCGCCGTGGCGGAGATCGACGCGAGGCTGGTAGACGACCGAGATCGCGTCGCTCGCGAGTGCTCGGCGCAGGTCAGCCTCCAGCTCGAAGCGCGTGCGCGCCTGTCGATCGACTCCCGCCGAGTAGAAGCGCGTCTCTCGAGGACCCGCCGCCTTGGCGCGGAGGGCGGCACTCGCGCGCTGGAGGAGCGTGTCGGGGGCGTTGCCGTCGTCTGGCGCGACCGCGATGCCGATCCGGATGCTCACGTGGAGCGGGCTCCCCGTCGTGAGGAGCGGATCGGCGAGGGCTTCGTGCAGACGCTGTGCCACCTGCGCGACCTCGTCGGTCGTCTCGACGGAGGGCAAAAGCACCCCGAACTCGCTGCCGGAGAAGTGGGCGAGGGTCGCATCACCGTGGAGGCACGCCTCGAGACGCCGAGCCACGTCCTGCAGGACACGATCGGCCATGAGGTGGCCCCAGGCCTCACCGACCAGATGGTGGTCGTCGGCTTCGATGTACAGCAGTGCCAAGCGCGGGGGTCGCCCGTGGAAGGGTGCCAGGGCATGCTCGAGGCGGTTGAGGAAGAGCGCTCGGTTGGGCAGGCCGGTGAGGGGATCGTGGAATGCCACGTAGTTGAAGTGCTCCCGCAGCGCCTTGGTCGGCGTGATGTCCTCCGCCGACTTCACGTAGTGCGTGATCACGCCGTGCTCGTCCGCCACGGGCGCGACGGTGGCTCGCTCCCAGTAGGTCTCGCCGTTCGCACGGACGTTCTGGAACTCGCCCCTCCAGACCTGCCCCGCGGTGATGGTCCGCCAGAGGGCCTCGTAGAGGCGCGGCTCGTTGAGGCCGGAGTTGAGGGACCGGGTCGATGAGCCGATCACGTCCTCGCGGCGCCGCTGGGAGGCCTCCTCGAAGCTCCGGTTGACGTACTCGATGACGCCGTTCGTGTCGGTGAGCACGACGATGCTCGGACTCTGCTCGAGCACGAAGGCCAGCCGGTGGACGAGGGCGTCGCGACGCCGCCGGGTCGTGACGTCTCGGACGGTGCCGATGAGGGCGCCAGCGGTCCCACCCGAGTCGCGCTCCGCCGCCACGACCTCCCGAAGCCAGCACGTCCGGCCGTCGACGATCACGCGGTACTCGATGTCGTACCCGCCGCCTCCGGCGACGGCCGCGCTCCAGGCTTCCTCGACCAAGGCCGCGTCGTCCGGGTGGACCGTCCGGCGAACGCGCTCGAACGTCGATCCGCCTTCTGCTCGCGATCCGTGGAGCGTGAACGCGTGGGGGGAGCACGAGAACACGCCGGTCCCGAGGTCGTACTTCCAACTGCCCAATCCAGCGACCTCGTGGACGTGGCGCAGGATCGCCTCGCTCGCGCGGAGGTCGGTCTCGGCCTCGGCCCACACGCTCATGTCCTGCACGGTCACGATGCGATAGGGTTCGCCGTCATCGGACGCGACGGCCACCGCCTCGATGAGGACCGGGAAGATGGTCCCGTCCGCCCGCACGTGGCGGCTGCGCCAGACGTGATGGCCGTGCTCGTGCACGCAGCGGATCGCGTCCCGCAGGACCTCATGCTCCTCCGGCGGGAAGAGTCGCTCGATGGTCGTGCCTGTCAGGGCGTCGGTGGTGGTGCGGTGCATCGCCGCGAAGGCGGGGTTGACGAGATCGATCGTGGTGGTGCCGGGCACGTTGGTCGCCACGCCGGCCCGCGTGTGGCGGAACACGTGCTCCCACTTGCGCTGATCACCACGGGCCGCGCCCCTCGCGTCGTCTCGGCTCACACGAAACCCCCCGGCCTCGCATCCAGTATCGCAGCGCCTCGAGGGAGGGGTCCGGATGCATCGACGGCCGCGGTACAACCGGCAGCATCGGACGTGATCGCCGACATCCACGCCGCCCTGTGGCCGCAGCCGCCGCCGCTAGGGATCGACGAGCCGCCGGTAGCGCTCGTACGCCTCGTCGTAGCCGCTCCCCGTCTCGGACGCCGGAGGGGTCTCGGCCCCGACCCGAACGACGGCGTCGAGCGTTCCAGCGAGGTCGTCCACGGCTCCGAGCGCGTACCCCGCCGCGATCGCCGTGCCGAGGGCGCCGGCGTCCTGCTCGAGCAGGAGCCCGAGCGGCCGCCGGGTGGCATCGGCCGTGATCCGTCGCCACAGGGGACTGCGCATCCCTCCGCCACCGAGCACCCACTCCTCGGG
>SKWV01000072.1 GCA_007128755.1 Trueperaceae bacterium | reverse complement strand
CCGTCGCCGCCGTGCTGGTGATCAGCCGGGCGCTCCAACAGGCCGGCCTCGTCGACATGATCGTGCGCGCGCTGGCGCCCTTCAAGGGCCGGCCGACCATGCAACTCGTCGTCCAGACGGCGATCGTCGCCGTCCTCTCCGCCTTCATGAACAACGTCGGTGCGCTGGCGCTCATGCTCCCCGTCGCGCTCCGCCAGGCGTACCGCGACGGCTACTCGCCGGCGATCGCGCTGATGCCGCTCGCGTTCGGCTCCATCCTCGGCGGCCTATCGACGCTCATCGGCACTCCGCCGAACATCCTCGTCTCGAGCTTCCGCGCCCGCGAGGTCGGCGAGGGCTACGGCATGTTCGCCTTCGCGCCCGTCGGCGCCGTCGTGGCGGTCGTGGGGGTGGCGTTCGTGGCGCTCGTCGGCTGGCGGCTCCTGCCCAAGGACCGGCGCGCCGCGCCAGACCCCGAGAGCCTGTTCGACATCGCCGCCTACGTCACGGAGTTGCGCCTCCCGGAAGGCAGCAAGCTGGCGGGATCGACGGTCGCCGATCTCGAGGGGCTCGCCGACGCCGACGTGCGGGTGCTGGGCATCGTGCGCGGCGAGACGCGCCGCCTGGTGCCGCGCCCACACGAGCGCATCGAGTCCGGCGACGTGCTCGTCGTCGAGGCCGACGCCGCGGCGATCAAGGCCGTCGTGAGCGCCTCCGACCTCGAGCTCGAGGGCGAGGAGCCGCTCAGCCGCGACGACCTCCGCAACGACGAGGTGGTGCTGAGCGAGGTGATCGTGCCGCCCTCGTCGCGCCTGCAGGGTCGCTCGTCGTCGTCGCTCAGGCTCCGTACCATCCACGGGGTCAACCTCCTGGCGATCGCGCGCCACGGCGTCCACGTCAAACGACGGCTCTCCGACATCACCCTCGACCCCGGTGACGTCCTGCTGCTCCAAGGGCCGAGCGAGCGCGTCGCCGACGCCATCGGCGAGTTCGGTCTGCTGCCGCTGGCGGAACGCGACGTGGCCGTGGCGAAGCCCCAGCGCCTGGTGCTCTCGGTGTCGATCTTCGCGCTCGCGATCGCCACGGTGGTCGTCGGGCTGCTGCCGGTGCACGTGGCCTTCGCCACGGCCGCGGTGCTGCTGACCCTCATCGGCGTGCTCGGGCGCGACGAGCCCTACGCGGCGATCGACTGGCCCGTCATCGTCCTGCTCGGCGCCATGATCCCCGTCGGCACGGCGCTCGAGGCGACCGGCGGCACTGCGCTCATCGCCGACTGGGTGATGGCGGCGACGGGGGGACTGGGACCGGTATGGGTGCTGGTGACGCTCATGATCATCACGATGATGCTCTCCGACGTCGTGAACAACAACGCCACCGCCGTGCTGATGGCGCCGCTCGCCATCGACCTCGCCGCCCGCCTGGAGGTCAGCATGGACCCGCTGCTCATGGCGGTCGCCATCGGCGCCTCCTGCGCCTTCCTCACACCCATCGGCCACCAGTCCAACACGCTCGTGCTGAAGCCCGGCGGCTACCGCTTCCACGACTACTGGCGCATGGGGCTGCCGCTCGAGGTCATCATCGTGGCGGTGAGCGTGCCCCTCATCCTGATCGTGTGGCCGTGGTGACGCGGCGACGTAGGCTGAAGGCGCGACGAAGCGCCAGCACGTGACGCCAGGAGGACCGATGCCGCCCCGACGCAGAGCCATCAACCCCGTCCGCACCAGGCTCGAGGCCGGCGACACCGTGATCAGCGGCTGGCTCACCACCGGCAGCACGCTCGTGGCCGAGGCCGTGGCGCAGGCCGGCTTCGACGCCGTCACCCTCGACCTCCAGCACGGGGCCATCGACACCGGCGAGGTGCTGGGGGTCCTGCAGGCGATCGCGACGACCGACACCCCGGCGCTGGCTCGCGTCGCGTGGAACGATCCCGCCTCGATCATGAAGGTGCTCGACCTCGGCGCGTGGGGCGTCATCTGCCCGATGATCGAGTCCGCCGACGACGTGCACCGCTTCGTGCGCGCCTGCCGCTACCCGCCCGTGGGCGTCCGCTCCTACGGGCCCACGCGCGCACGGCTCGCGTACGGCGACGTCTACGCGGCCGCGGCCAACGATCAGGTGCTGGCCATCGCGATGATCGAGACGCGCGGTGCGCTCGACGCCCTCGAGGAGATCGTCGCCGTACCCGGACTCGACGCCGTGTTCGTCGGCCCCGCCGACCTCAGCCAGGCGCTCGGCGGCCCGCCCGGCGCCGACTGGCTCGACGGGCCCGTCCCAGCCGCGCTGGAGCGCGTGCTGGAGCGCTGCGGCGACGCCGGCGTGCACGCCGGGATCTACACCAAGTCGCTGGACTACGCCCGGCGCATGCGCGCGCTCGGCTTCCGCCTGCTCACGGTCGGCGGCGACCTCGATCACCTCGCCTTCGGCATGCAGCACGTGCTGGACGGCATGTCGGCGCCTGCCCGGAGTGGAGGCTGACGGCGGACGCCGAGACCCACGACCGGCCGCGCCTCGCCACACGCGTGCCGCCGCACCTGCTCGCGGCCGGGGCGCTGACGCTCGCGATGGTGGGCGACAGCCTCGTCTACGCGGTGATCCCCGCGGCGGCGGCGACGTACGGGCTCGGCGCCGTCGGCGTGAGCCTGGTGCTCTCCGTCAACCGCTTCGTCCGTCTCGCGCTCAACCCCCTCGTCGCATCGTGGCTCACGCGCGTCGGCTGGCGTCGGGGGACGGTGATCGGCTCCCTGCTGGCGACCCTGTCGACGGCGGGGTACGCGCTCGCTCCCGGCCTCGCGGCGCTGCTCGTGGCGAGGGTGGCGTGGGGCGCGGCCTACGCCACGCTGCGCCTCACGATGTTCGGCTACGCCACCACCGATCCCGAACGCTCGGCCCGCCGGCTCGGGCTCTCGGTCGGCGTGCAGGAGATCGCTCCCGCCGTGCTGCTCGTGGTCGGCGCGTCGCTCCTCGGCCTGCTCGGTGCGCGCTGGCTGTTCGCGGCGCTCGCGCTGCTGAGCGTCCTGGCGCTCCCGCTCGCGCTGGCGCTGCCACGACGGCCGGACGGCGGCCCGGGCGCCGCGGCGGTCGACACGACCGGCGTGGGGGTCAGCGCGGGT
>SKWV01000125.1 GCA_007128755.1 Trueperaceae bacterium | reverse complement strand
GGCCTCCTCTTCCTCGGCCTCCGCCTCGCGCAGCCGGAACAGCAGCTCGTCGTGCTCGTGCGTCCAGAGCTCGTCGGCGTCGATGGCGTCCTTGCAGGTGGCGCACACGAGGCCGAGGTACTCGGCCGGCCGCGTGTGACACATCTCGCACACGCCCTCCTCGAACCTGATCGACAGCGGACCTTCGTCCATGGCGCCTCCTCACCCCACGCTACGGCACGGCGCCACGTCGCGCCACGCTAGATGGCCACGGCGGGTCGCGAGCCGGCGCGGTCGCTTGCGCCGCAGCCACCGGACGAGGGCGTCAGCCGACGACCGCGACCGCCTCGATCTCGACGAGGATCTCGATCGCCAACTGGGCGCCGATGGTGGAGCGCGCCGGGAGCGGTTGCGGGAAGAACTCGCGGTAGACGGCGTTCATGGCGGCGAAGTCGCGCTTGACGTCGGTGAGGATCACCAGCGTCTTCACCACGTCCGCCGGCGTGGCGCCGGCCTCCGCCAGCACCCGCTCGAGGTTGCGCAGCACCTGGGCCGTCTGCCCAGCGACGTCGGCGCCGACGATCTTGCCGTGCTCGTCGACCGGGACCTGGCCGGACACGTAGATGGTGTTGCCGACCTTGATGGCGGGCGTCAAGGGGGCTGCGGACGAGCCGAACGCTTCCTTGGTCATGATGCTCCTCGCTGGTGACGCGCACGGGGCGCGCGGAGTGACGCGCGGAGCCTCGCGCCGGACCGGCTCGATCCGCCGGCGGCCCCACACGTGACCATCGTGCCCGATTCGGGGGACCGCGGCGCTAGGCTCGACCCTGGGAGGCTCCCCATGCGCTGGCTGGGTTCCACCATTGCGGGTCCCGTGATCGTGGCGATGCTCGTCACGGCCTGCTCGGCGCCCTCGCCATGCCCGCCGGGCGAGGACTGCCGCTGGCGGCAAGGCCCGGGCGAGACCGGGGTGTGGCTGGCGACCGACCCGGAGCCCGCCGCCGTGCTCCGGCTCGCGCTGCCCGGCGTGCGGACCGTCTCCCTGTACGTCATCTGGGAGCGCTGCGGCGCCGAGGTCTGTCCATGGACGCCCCCCGCCGCTCACGGCAGGCTCGAACGCCAGGACAACGGGGCCTGGGTCGTCGCGCTCACGCGCTCGGCGTTCAGCCGCGATCCCGACGCCGAGGTGACGCTGTCGCTCGGCGACGGCAGCCGGCTCCGGCTCGGCCTCGCGCTGGCCGCCGGCGACCACCGCCGGGCGAGCGTGACGGAGCTGTCGGCCTGCATCCGCGATCTCGGGGCGACGCTCGCGGCCGCCTCGCTCGCCGGGGCACCCGCCGTGCTCGACGTCGAGATCGAGCTCGTCTGCCGCATCTGGAGCCATCCCGATCAGGGGCGGAGCGCGATGCACTGGCACCCCCTGCTGCACCAGGTGGCCCGTGCCCACGCCTGCGACATGGCCGCGCGCGGTTACTTCGGGCACACGGATCCCGAGGGCATCGGGCCCAACAGGCGGGCGCAGGACGCCGGCTACACGCTGCCCGACTGGTACGACGCCGACGACGACGGCAACAACATCGAGTCGCTGGCCCTCCGTGGCCCCGTCTCGACGCCGGAGCTGACGGTCGAGCAGTGGCTGGCCTCCCCGTTGCATCGGCAGCACGTCCTCGGCGAGACGAGCTTCGAGGCGGGGCAGGACGACACCGCCACGGGCTACTGCCACACGACCCGCGACGGTGTCGACATGCACTATTGGGCGTTCGTGTCGGCGCACGGCACGCCGTGATCCGCGGCGCCGTCCGGCGACGCCGCCAGCCGCCCACGCCGCTTCGAAGGCGAGAGAGGAGCACGACATGAACGATTCCGAACGCACCCACACCCTGGTCAACCTCAGCGAGGAGCGCTTGACGCTCGCCGAGCCCGCCGAGGACATCCGCGGCTTCGACGTGATCGACCGGCACGGCGACGACATCGGCTCGATCGAGGATCTCCTGGTCGACGACGGCGACCGCAAGGTCCGCTTCATGCAGGTCAAGAGCGGGGGCTTCCTCGGGCTCGGCGGCAAGACGTTCCACATCCCGATCGACGCCATCACCAGCATCCACGACGGGCACGTCCACATCGACCAGACGCGCGAGCACGTGGGTGGAGCGCCCGACTACGACCCCGACGTCGTGGCCGAGGAAGCCGACGTGGTGCGCGAGCGCGGCTACTACGAGGGCGTCTACCGCCACTACGGGTACTCGCCGTTCTGGGCGCCCGGGTACGTCTACCCGGGCTACCCGCACTACGGGACGCCCTGAGGCACCGATGCCCGGCCGGAGCTCGGGCGCGGCTCAGCCCGCCGCGGAGCGGAGGGCGATCCCGCGCTCGAGTTCACGCGCGTAGCCCCCGAAGTCGACGTTGCTGCCGCACAGCACCGCCGCGACGCGCTTGCCGCGCAGCGTGCCCGCCAACGGCCCGAGCAGGGCCGCCAGGACGGCCGCGCCGGCGGGTTCGAGCGCGAGCTTGAGCTCCTCGAACGCCCACGCCATGCCCACCCGCAGGGCGTCGTCGTCGACGAGCACCATCTCGTCGACGACCTGCTGAGCGAGCGCGAAGGTGATCGGCTCGTGCCGCGGCGCGCCCATGGAGTCCGCGATCGTGTCGACCACGACGTGCTCCTCGGGCGCGCCACGCTCGAGGCTGCGCGTCAGGCCCGGCGCGCCCACCGGTTCCACCCCGATGACGCGGCACCCGGGCTGCAGCGCGCGCATGGCCGAGCCGACACCGGTGACGAGACCGCCCCCACCGACCGCGACGACGACGGCGTCGAGGGCGGGCGCCTGCTCGGCGAGCTCGAGCCCGAGCGTCGCCTGACCGGTGACCGTGGTGAGGCCCTCGAACGGGTGGACGAACGTCCTCCCCTCGTCGCGGCCGATGCGTGACGCCTCCTCGAAGGCCATCCCCACGTGGTCCACCAGCACCACGCGCGCACCGTAGCGCTCGGCCTTGGCCACGCGCGCCGGGCTCGCGCTGCGGGGCATCACGACGGTGGCCGTCGTGCGGGCGACCTGCGCGGCGTAGGCGACGGCGATGGCGTGATTGCCCGCGCTGACCGCCACCACGCCG
>SKWV01000290.1 GCA_007128755.1 Trueperaceae bacterium | reverse complement strand
TCGGCGACGCCGCCGCAGGCCGCGAGCAGGCCCAGCAGCAGGATCGTGACGAGGATGGCGCGGATCAACACGGTCGACCTCCGGGACGGGAGCGACGGCGGGGGGAGCGAACGCTCTCGCGCCGTCGGGCGGTGTGGAGACGACTATCGCACGGCGCCGCCGACGCACAGACCACGCGGCGGGTCACCGGCGACACGTGGACGCTACAGGATGACCGCGACCACGAGCGCGTAGAACACGAGGATGAGCGCGCTCTCGAAGCCGATGCGCGCCACCCCGTGGCGCTGGCGCCGTAGCAGGCCGAGCAGCAGCGTCCCCGTCATCATGATCGTCATCGCGACGACGAAGGCCTCCTGGACGTTGAACCGATGGTAGATCGAGCCCTCGCGGTAGGCGACGTCGGAGAGCGCCAGGAAGAGCATGTCGAAGGCGTTGCCGCCGATCAGGCCGCCGACGGCCAGCGTCAGCGCGCCACGGTGCACCGCCGCGATCGTCGTGACGAGCTCGGGGAGCGACGTGACACCCGCCGTCAACAGGCCACCCACGGTGGTCTGGGCGAGCCCCGTGGCGTCGGCGATGGCGAGTCCCAGCTGGCTGACGGCGTAGCCGGCGACGACGAGCACGCCCGCGAGCAGGGCGAAGCCGAGGTAGAGGCGGGCGTTCGACAGTGTCGCCGTCGTGCCCTCCGGCTGCGCGACGTCCGCGACCGTCTGCGTCGTCGAGCGCGGGAACCACATCGGGCGACGTCGCGCTTGCCCGAGGAGTCGGAGCCCGCCGAGGTACACCACGACGATCACCAGACTGGCCGGATGTACGCCCCAGGCAGCGACGTTGGGTCCGAAGAGCGCCGCGAGCGGGACGCCGAGCAGGATCACGAGCAGGGCGGCCTGACTCACGTTGCCGAGGGACGCGGCGGCGTGCTCGAGGTTCGCCTTCCGGTACGTGATGTCGGCGACGGCGAGGAAGGCCGTCTGGATGGCGATGCCGCCCATCGCGTTGGAGATCGCCAGCGAGGGGTGACCCTGCCACGCTGCCGTGACGGACGTGACGATGCCCGAGAGCGACGTGGCCCCGCCCAGCAGGACGGCTCCAACGATGGCTTCGCCGAGGCCGGTGCGGTCGGCGATCACGTCGGCGAGGCGCGCGATCGCGGTGCCGGCCAGGCCGATGGTGAGCGCCGCCACGGCGAACCACAGCACGAGCCCCCCGATGCCGAGCGTCGAGGGGTCGAGGGACATGCGTCAGCATAGGTGTGCTCACGGCGCGGGTGCACGCAGGTGCCACCCGCGCCGCGTGCGCCTCAATCCGCCAGGTACCACCGCACCTCGTCGATGGTGGCCGAGGACGCCCCACCGTCGATCTCGAGCTCGAGGCCCCACATGGCGTCGCGGGCGAAGCCGCCCTCTGGCGCGCCGTCGGGCTGGTCGTCGGCGCGCGTGAAGTCCTCGAACGGCAGGCGCACCAGGACCCACCCCTCCACGTCGTCGACGAAGTCCGTGACGAAGCGTTCCGAGGTATCGGGCGTCGTGTAGACGCGCACGTAGTCGATCAGCATCTCCTGGGGGAAGGTGGTGGTCTCGTCGGGGTAGCCGGGCCAGTACCCGCCGACCGCGACGTTGAGGATGATGAAGAAGGGCTTGTCGAACACCCAGGGTGCGCCGGCCGGCAGGTCGTCGGGCGTGACCGTGGAGTAGGGGGTGCCGTCGAGGGACCAGGTGATGCCCGCGGGCGTCCAGTCGATCGCGAAGACGTGGAAGTCGTCGGCGAAACGCTGGCCGTCCGGGAGGGTGATGCCGCGACCGATGCCCGAGCCGGCGGAGTAGCCGGGACCGTGGATCGTGCCGTGGATCGTCGAGGGTTCGCGGCCGATGTTCTCCATGATGTCGATCTCGCCCGAAGCGGGCCACGACACCTCGCCGATGTCGCTGCCGAGCATCCAGAACGCCGGCCAGATGCCTTGGCCGTAGGGGAGCTTGATGCGCGCTTCGACGCGCCCGTAGGTCACCTCGACCGCGCCGAGGGTGATGATCCGGGCCGACGAGTACTCGCACGGCTCGCCGTAGTAGCACTGCGGTGCGTCGCCGTCCGTCTCGAGCACGCGGATGACCAGGTTCCCCTCGCCGTCGGTGGAGAGGTTGGCGGGATCGTCGGTGTAGGTCTGGCGCTCGGCGTTGCCCCAGCCGGGGATGCCGTTCGCGGTGCCGTCACCGATCTCGGGTGTCCAGACGCTGAGGTCGGGCAGCGCCCCGGCGGGGCCGTCGAACTCGTCGGACCACGACAGCTCCCAGGCTCGCGTGTCGTCGCGGGCACCGAGGACGCGCGCGTGGACCGTCCGGCCGCTGCCGTCTCCGCGATACCAGAACTCGAGGCCGTCGGCGTGCGAGGCGTCCATCGCCTGCGGGAAGTGCCGGCTCACGTGCGCGCGCTCGTCCCAGGAGAAGGTGAGCACGCCCTCGAACAGGTCCTGCCCCGGGCGCGCGTCGGCGGTGCCGTCGATCAGCTCGACGCTCTGGAGGGTCGTTCCGGGACCCGCCTCGAAGCCGTCCACGCCGTCGCCGAACTCGCCGATCAGGTCGGGATCGAACTCGTCGGTGTCCTCGATGAGGACGACCGCCCGGCGTTGGAAGCCGAGCTGCGCGCCGCGGGCGCCGTCCAAGAGGGCCGTGGCCCGCTCGTCGCCCTCGTAGCGCGAGTCCGGCAGCGTACGGACGGTGACGAACGCCTCGGTCTCGCCGGGCGGGAAGATCACCAGCTCGTTCACGGGCACGAAGTCCCGGTAGGCCCGCGCCTCGTCCTCGCGGACGAACACCCGGACCGAGACCGCCTCCTCGCTCGGCTCGGAGAGCACGATGCCGAGCTGCACGGACTCGCCCTCGAGCACGCGCACGAGCGGCTCGGCGAACTCCACGACGATCACGCCTTCGGCGACGCTGCCGGTGGCGCCGTACGCTTCGACGCGGGCGACGTGGGTGGTGCCTTGGCCGGGGGGGAAGCCGATGGCCCAGCCGGAGGATTGGTCGAGTCCGAGGCCGTCGTCGGGGGCGCCGCCGGGTTGGAAGTCGGTGCGGCGGGCGAAGGCGGAGAAGGGGGCTTCGACGAGT
>SKWV01000050.1 GCA_007128755.1 Trueperaceae bacterium | reverse complement strand
CCCGAGCGCGGCGCGAACCGAGGCGCCCTGGGCTCACGCCCGCGACATGACCACCGTCGCGCGGGTCGCGGCCGCCGGGCGCGGCGTCAGCCCTTGCGCCAGCGCGATCCCGCGGGCGTGTCCTCCACCGTGATGCCGAGGTCGGCCAGGCGGTCGCGCAGCGTGTCGGAGCGCGCGAAGTCGCGTCGCCGGCGCGCCTCGTCGCGCTCGCTCAGCACCAGGTGCACGAGCGCGTCGAACGCCTCGGCGGCGGCGCCACCGTCGGCGGTGGGAGCGACGCCCAGCACGCCGTGCAGCAGGTCGTCGAAGAGGGAGCGCGCCCAGGCGCCGCGCCCGGTGTCGCCGGCGGCGACCGCCCGGTTGGTCTCGCGGGCGACGTCGAACAAGACGGCGATCGCCTCGGGCGTGTTGAGGTCGTCGTTCAGCGCCTGCGCGAAGCGCGTCCGCTCGCCCGCCAGCGGGTCGGGACCGCCGGGCGGCTCGCCCAAGTCGCGCCAGCTCTCGTAGCCCGTCCGCAACCGGCGCAGGCCGGCGGCGGAGGCCTCGAGCGCCTCGTCGGCGAAGTCCGACAGCGAGCGGTAGTGCGAGCGCAGCAGGTGGAAGCGGATCACCATCGGGTCGTGCCGCTCGAACAGGGTGGCGAGGTCGACCACGTGCCCCTTGGACTTCGACATCTTCTCGCCACCGAGCGTGAGCATGTTCCAGTGCATCCAGATGCGCGCGAAACCCTTGCCCGCCGCCTTGGCCTGCGCCAACTCGCACTCGTGGTGCGGGAAGATGAGGTCGAGCCCGCCGCCGTGAATGTCGAACTCGTCGCCGAGGTACTTGGTGCTCATGACCGAGCACTCGATGTGCCAGCCGGGGAAGCCCTCGCCCCAAGGGCTCGGCCAGCGCATGATGTGGTTCTCCTCGGCGCGCTTCCAGAGCGCGAAGTCGCGCGGATCGCGCTTGTCGGTGCGCACCTCGACGCGCGTGCCCTCGAGCAACTCGTCGGGATCGCGGCCCGAGAGCTCGCCGTAGTCGCTCCACGCCGACACGTCGAAGTAGACGCTGCCGCCCGCCTCGTAGGCGAGGCCGCGCTGCACCAGCTCCTGCGTGAGCGCGATCTGCTCCGTGATGTGCCCCGTGGCCCGCGGCACCACGCTCGGCCGGCGCACCCCGAGCCGCGCCATCGCGTCGAAGTACGCCCAGAAGTACTTCTCGGCGACCTCCATGGGCTCCAAGCGCTCGAGTTGCGCGCGCTTGGCGAGCTTGTCCTCGCCGTCGTCGGCGTCGTCGGTGAGGTGACCGACGTCGGTCACGTTGGTGACGTAGCGGACCTCGAGGCCCTCGTGCTCGAGCCAGCGCCGGAGCACGTCGAACACCACCGGCCCCCGGGCGTGCCCGAGGTGCGGCTCCGAGTAGACGGTGGGACCGCACACGTAGATCCCGACCTTGCCCGGAACGATCGGCTCGAGCGGCTTCGGGGAGCGCGTGAGGGTGTCGTAGAAGGTCATCGCCATGCGGCGGGAGTCTATCACGGGGCGGCGCGCTCGCTCCCCGACCGCGCGGCACGGCGCCGCGCGCCTGCTACGGTAGCGCGCATGGCGCACAAGACGCTCGTCATGCGCGCGCAGCACGAGGACGTGGTCAAGGGCTCGCGCTTCCTGGCGATCGTGGCGCCGCTGGAGCGACCCGAGGACGCCGAGGCGCTCCTGGCCGAGGCGCGCGAGCGCCATCCGGACGCCAGTCACCACGCCTTCGCGATGCGCTGGGGGCAGGTCATGCGCTCCTCGGACGACGGCGAGCCCGGCGGCACCGCGGGCAGGCCGATGCTCGAGGTGCTGCTCAAGCAGGACCTCGACCGCGTCGCGGCCGTGGTCGTGCGCGTGTTCGGCGGGACCAAGCTCGGCGCGGGCGGGCTCGTGCGCGCCTATGGGTCGGCCGTGTCGCGGGCGGTGCAGGCCGCCGGCGTGCGTGAGGTGCCCGACCTGGTGACGCTCGAGGTGCGCCTGCCGTACGCGGCGGTGGACGCCGTGCTGCGGCAGGCCGAGGCCGATCCCGTCGTGTCGGAGGCCGCAGTCGACTACGCCTCCGGCGAGGCGCGTGTCAGGCTCACGCTGCGCGCGGAGTCGACGGCGGCCTGGGAGGACCTGCTGGCCGACCTGAGCCGCGGCGAGGCCGTGATCGTGGACACCGTGACGCAAGGTGGTGAGCACGGCGCCTGATGTCGTAGCGTGCCCGCATGAACCAGGCTCGCGTTCTGAAGCTGACGCTCCTCGTGCTCGTGTCGCTCGCCCTCGCGGCCTGCGCCCCGGCGGTGCGCGAGGTCGCTACTCCGGTCGTGATCGTCGTCGCCGGTCCCACGGAGCGCCCGCTCGAGGGTCTCGACGACGCGATGCGCGCGGCGCTCCTCCGCGCGGGGTTCCCCGGCTCGTTCGGACCGGACATCATCGAGGCCGTCGCCGCTCGCCGCAACCTCTCGGAGGCGCAGGCGCTGCGCACCACCGCCGAGCTCGGCCGCATCGGCGGCGGCGACGCCGCGCTCTACGTCCACGTCGCGCTCCTCGAGCGGGAGGTCGAGGAGGGCCACCTGGCCGCGCGGCGCCTGGTGCTGGCGCGCCTGCAGCTGCGCGTGACGCTCGTCGATCCGGCCACCGGCGCGCTGCTGTGGTCGACGCGCGACGTCGTGCGCCAGGCGGTGCGGAGCGAGCGGACCGACGTCGACCTGCCGCCGCTGCGGTCCGACCCATCGGCGCTCGCGCTGCGCGACCAGGCCGTCCGGTCGCTGGCGAGCGACGTGCTGGCGCGGCTCCAGGACCTGGGTCCGTGACGGTGCGCCGTGATCCCGGGCGCCGCCGCGCACGCCGGCCTCAGCGGAAGTAGTTGCGGATGATCTCCTGGTACGGGACCGGCACGGTGCCGTCCGTCACCGCCTGCTCGACCGCGCGCTCGTAGCGCTCCACCGACCGCCCTTCGGGCACGTGACCGTCGTCGCGACCCGGCATCCTGACGCGGCCGCCCGGCGTCTCCTCACCCGGCAGCAGCATGCCCGGCAGCGCCTCCGGATCGCCCTCGGGGCCGAGCTCGCTTCCGGGCGTCTCGTCGGGCGCACCGGTGCCGACGCCGGCGTCTT
>SKWV01000396.1 GCA_007128755.1 Trueperaceae bacterium | reverse complement strand
GTGGCAGGGGCACGCAGGTGCCGGCGGGGTAGACGCCGGACCAGTCGACCTCCCGCCCCATCGCGTAGAGCGCCCCGAGCGTCTCGAGCATCACGCGCCGGTCGTCCTCGTCACGCCGCAGGCTCGGCAGCACGGTCAGGGGCTCCTGGCGGTCGCTCCCGATCTCGGCGATGGCCGCGGCGAGCACGGGGTGCGGGCCCACCTCGAGGAAGCACCCGTGGCCCGAATCGACCAGCCGCTCGATCGCGTCGCGGAAGCGCACGGGTTCGCGCACGTTGCGCCACCAGTACGCGCCGTCGAGCGCCCGGCCGTCGAGCCAGTCGCCCGTGACGTCGAGCACGAGCGGGATGCGCGGCGCGCGCGGCGCGAGATCCGCGGTGGCCTCGAGGAACTCGTCACGCAGCGCGTCCATCTGGGGCGCGTGGTAGGGCACGTCGACCGGCAGGAAGCGGGTGAAGCGACCCTCGGCCGCGAGCGACCGTTCGATGCGCTCCAGCACGTCGCCCGCGCCCGAGATCGTGACCGAGCTCGGGGCGTTGACCGCCGCCAGCGAGATGGCGTCTTCGTGCCCGGCGATGATGCGCTCGGCGTCCTCGGCCGTGATCGCGGCGGCGAGCATGCGGCCGCTCCCGGTCGCCCGGTGCTGCAGCCGGCCGCGATGGAAGGCGAGCCGGACGCCGTCGGAGAGGGATAGCGCTCCGGCCACGACGGCCGCGGCCATCTCGCCGGAGGAGTGGCCGACCACGGCGTCCGGCACGACCCCCCACGAGCGCCAGAGCGCCGCGGTGCCGACCTGCACGGCGAAGTTCGCGACGTGCGCGAGCCAGGCCTCGCCGACGCGCGACGAACGCTCGTCCGCCGTCAGCTCGTCGACCAGCGACCAGCCGGCGAGCGGGTGCAGCAGGTCGTCGATCTCCTCGAGCTGTCGCCGGAACACCGGCTCCTCCTCCAGCAGTCGGCGCCCCATCCCCCACCACTGCGGACCCATGCCGGTGAAGACGAACGCGAGCTTCGTCTCGTCGCTCTGGCGCGCGTTCCCCGCGATGACGCCGGCCTTCCGCTCGCCGGCCGCGAACGCGCTCAAGCCTTCGGCGAGCTCGACCGGCGTCCGGCCGATCACGGCGAGCCGCTCCGAGTGGTGGCTGCGGCGCCCCGCCGCCGTGTAGCAGTGGTCGCGCAGGGATGGCGCCGACGAGTCGTGGCCGAGGAGCCCGGCATGGCGGCTTGCGAGCTCGCGCAGCGCGCTCGGGTCACGTGCCGACAGCGCCAGCAGGTACGGCGAGCGCTCGTCCTCGTGGTCTCGCTCCGTCGGCCGACGCCCGTGCGCCGAGCCATCGGGCGGGGCCTGGACCACGACGTGCGCGTTGGCGCCGCCGAAGCCGAAGGAGTTGACGCCGGCTACAGTGCGCTCGCTGTCCGCCGGCCACGGCTCGAGCCTCGTGGGGACGCGCAGCCGCCAGTCCTCGAACGGGATGTCCGGGTTCGGCTCGGCGAAGTGGAGGTTCGCCGGGATCCTACGATGCGCGACCACCAAAGCGGTCTTGATCAAACCGGCGATCCCGGACCCGGCCTCGAGGTGGCCGAGGTTCGTCTTCACCGAGCCGATGAGGCACGGCTCGTCGGCTCCTCGCTCGGCCGAGAAGACGCGCCCGAGCGCCTCGGCTTCGATCGGGTCGCCGACGGGGGTCCCGGTGCCGTGGGCCTCGACGTAGCCCACCTCGGCCGGCGACACCCCCGCGTCGTGCAGCGCCGCGCGGATCATCTCCTCCTGGGCCCTCGCGCTGGGCACGCTCATGCCGGTCGTGCGGCCATCCTGATTGATGGCGGTGCCCAGGACCACCGCGTGGATCGGATCGCCGTCCAGGATCGCCCGCTCGAGCGGCTTCAGGACGACCGCGCCGGCGCCTTCGCTCCGAACGTAGCCGTTCGCTCGTGCATCGAACGCGTGGCAGCGCCCATCTGGCGAGAGCATCGAGGCCTTGCAGAACCCGATGGTCGGCTCGGGTGTCAGGATCGCACCGACGCCGCCGATGATCGCGAGCTCGCATTCGCCCGAGCGGAGGCTCTGGAAGGCGAGATGCACGGCGGTCAGCGAGGACGAGCAGGCGGTGTCGACCGCGAGGCTCGGGCCGCGCAGGTCGAACGCGTAGGAGATCCTGTTCGCGGCGATTGAGGCGGCGGTCCCGGCGTTGACGTGGGCGTCGATGTGGCGACGCCCGAGCGTCAGCGTCTGGAGGTCGGCGTAGTCGTGTCCGGAGATGCCGACGTAGACGGCCGTCTTGCTGCCGGCCAGGTCGTCGACGACCTGTCCGCCATCCTCGAGGGCCTCCCAGGCGACCTCCAGCAAGAGCCGCTGCTGCGGATCGATGCGGCGAACCTCGCGCGGCGCGATGCCGAAGAAGGCGGCGTCGAACTCGTCGATCCGTTCGACGAAGCCGCCGCGACGCGTGTAGATCTTCCCTGGCGCGGCCGGATCGGGATCGAACAGGTCGTCGAGGTCGAAACGCCCCGGCGGAGGCTCGGTGATGCCGTCGACACCGTCACTGAGCAGTCGCCACAACTCCTGCGGAGCGTTCGCGCCTCCGGGGAAGCGACACCCCATTCCGACGATCGCGACGGCACCGGGTGGCGATCGAGGTACGACGGCCACGACCGCCTAGTAGCGAACCGTGCCGCCGGGCAGGACCTCGGCGAGCTCGAGCACGAACTCGCCGGCGTCGAAGTCGAATCGGAAGATGGTGTGGATCACGAACGATCCGGTGGCTCCGGTGAACCGGCCCGTGCCGCCGGCGAACTCGACTTCGGCGAACGTCTCGATGCCGTCTCCTTCCATGACGAAGTCGAGCCGGTGCGTCTCGCCGCCCGTGACGAGCGCGTACAGCTCGTCGCCGTCGGCCGCCGTGAAGACGGCGTCGCCCGTCGCGCTCACGACGCTCTCGCCGGGCTCCAGGCAGACGTTCTCGAACGGGTCGAACTGGAACGCGTACGGGTAGTCGCCCTGGCCGAGCACCGGCGCGGCCGGTCCCGCGGCGTTCGGGCTCACGGGCTCGTAGCGCTTCTCGGCGTCGTCGAGCAGGTCGTCGATGTCCCACGCGGAGGTCATCCCGACGGTGAGCGGACCGAGGGC
>SKWV01000206.1 GCA_007128755.1 Trueperaceae bacterium | reverse complement strand
CGCTCGCCCGCCGGGCGCCAGCAGCCTCGCGTAGGCCTCCATGAAGCGCTCGTGCAGCTCGGCGTAGAGGTTCGCGAGCAGTAGGTCCACGCTCGCGGCCGGCGCCGCGTCGGCAGCGAACGCGTCGACCTCGAAGCGGGCTCGCGAGCGGTTCCGGAAGGCGTTGGCCTGGGCGATCGGCACGCTCCCTGCGAGGGCGGCGTCGCGCACCGCGCCCCTCGCGGCGCTGCGCGACGTCGACGCCGTGGCCGGTCCGGGTCGGGCCCGCCTGGGGTGGGTGCTGATCGTCGTCGGCGTCCTCGCCTCCCAGATGCCGTGGGTCGGCTACGCCGCGCTCTTCGGCACGGCGCTGGCGATGACCACCTTCTTCGTCGGCGTGGCGCTCGCGGCCGACAGCCTCATCCGACCGGCGGTGCGGCTCGCGGCCCCGCTGCTGCGGCGCGTCTGGGGCACCGCCGGCACGCTCGGCGCCTCCTTCGCCTCGCGCAACAGCGCCCGCAACGGCGTCGCCATCGGCACGGTGATCGTCGGCACCGGCCTCATCATCGGGACCGGGTCGATGGTCGCCGGCATCAACGCGTCCATCGACGGCTGGGTCGACACGACCGTGGTGGGCGACCTCTTCATCACCTCGCCGGTCCCGTTCCCGGCCGACTTCGAACGCACGGCCGCGGGGGTCGAGGGGGTCGATGCGGTTTCGGGCGTCGGTCTGCGCGTGGTGCGCTACGAGCCGGAGGGGGTGCCGCGCGGCCGCAGCGTCGTCATCGTCCTGGTCGATCCCGCGCGGTTCGACCCGGAGACGGGCTTCGGCACGCTCCAGTACATCTCCGGCCAGGGTGACGCCCGCCGCGGGTTCGAGGCGCTGTCGCGCGGCGGCACCGTCCTGGCCGCGAACACCATCCGGGATCGCTTCGGCGTCGGCGTCGGGGATTCGGCCAGCCTGCGGACCGACGAGGGCTTCCGCGACTTCGCCATCGAGGGCGTGATCGTCGACTTCACCAGCGGTGGCGAGACGTTCATCGCCTCGATCGCCGACATGGAGCGCTTCGGCGGCGGGAGCCCGGACCTGTTCGTGCTCACCGTGCACGGCGGCCACGACGCCCGCGTCGTGCGCGACTCGCTCCGGGAGGCCTTCCCCGACCTCCTGCTCGACATCACCCTCAACGCCGAGTACCGCGCCGCGATCCTGACCATCACGAGCCAGACGTTCGCCACGACCAACACGCTGCTGCTCCTCGCGGCGCTGATCGCCGCCCTCGGCGTCGCCAACACGCTCGGCATGAACCTCTCACGCCGCGCGCACGAGATCGCCGTGCTGCGCACCCTCGGCCTGCGGCGCCGCAGCGTTCAGGCGATGGTCGCCGCCGAAGGCGTCGTCGTGCTCGGGATCGGCGGGGTGTTCGGGATCGCCTTCGGGCTCCTGCTCGCGAACGTGATCACCGCCGGCGCCCAGGCGCTCACCGGCTTCCAGATCCAGGCCACCACGCCCTGGGGCCTCATCGCGCTCGCCGCCATCTGCACGCCGATCCTCGGCCTCCTGGCCTCCTTGTTCCCGGCCCGTCGGGCCGCCCGCCTCGCCCCGCGCGTCGCCCTCGGCGCCGCAGAGCACGACTGACTCGGAGCCACGATGCGCAACCCCGCCACCGCGTTCGCCCCAGGAGCCGCCCCCGACACCCGGCCGGCGCCCGACACCGCACCCGCGCTGCAAGCCGTCGCGCTCCACAAGCGCTACCACCTGGGCGGCGAGACGGTGCACGCGCTGCGCGGCGTCGACCTGCGCGTGGAGCCCGGCGAGTTCGTCGCGGTCATGGGTCCCTCGGGCTCGGGCAAGAGCACCCTGCTCCACCTGCTCGGTCTGCTCGACACGCCCGACGACGGCAGCGTCCATGTCGGCGGCGTCGCCACGGCCGGGCTCGACGACGACGCCCTCACGGAGATGCGCCGCCTGCGGCTCGGGTTCTTGTTCCAGAGCTTCGAGCTCATCCCGAACCTCACGGCGCGCGAGAACGTGCTGCTCCCGGCCGAGATCGCCGGACGCTCGGACGCGGGCCGCGCCCGGCTGACGCGCCTCGCCGACGACTTGGGCATCGCCGACCGCCTCGACCACCGGCCGGATCAGCTCTCGGGCGGGCAGCGCCAGCGCGTGGCGCTGGCGCGCGCGCTGGTCAACGATCCCGTCGTCGTGCTGGCCGACGAGCCGACCGGCAACCTCGACAGCAAGACCGGGCGCGAGGTGCTCGACCTCCTGGCGCGCGGCGTGCGCGACCAGGGCTGGACCGTCGTGATGGTGACCCACGATCCCAGCGCGGCGGTCACGGCCGACCGGATCGTGTTCCTGGGCGACGGAGTCATCACCGGCGAGGCCGCCACCGCGGCGAGTGACGCACGCGAGGTGATCGAGCGCTACCTGCGCGGCTAGGCGCACCGCCCGGGCCCACACCGGCCGCGGCCGCGGCGTCAGTCGAGGCGGCCGCGGACCAGCTCGCCGGCGTCGAAGCGTACGCTCCGCAGGCCCGGCACCTCGAGCTCCCAGAACCCGGTGATCGCCACGTCGACCGATCCTGCTCGACCGGCCGCGAGTCCCTGGAGCTGCGTGACGACGGCCGCGCCGAGCTGCACCGGGTTGATGACCACGCGCTGGACGACGACGGTCTCCGAGCGCGCCGCGAGCCGCTCGGGGACGACCTGCACGATGGCCACGTCGCGGTCGCCGATGCGCAGCCGCGCGTCCGGCGCCCGCAGCACCACGCCCACGGGGTTCGGGTTGTGGACGCGCAGGGCCAGCTCGATGGTGATGCCGTCGAACGACACGCTGCGCACCCCGCTCGCGGCGGCGTCGATCGAGACGGTCGGCGGCCTGAGCGCGATGTCCTGCGTGATCGTGCCCTGGGCGAGCGTGATGCTCGGGAACCGTTGCACGACGCCGAGCACCTCCACGCCGACCACGCCGTCGATGCGGTACTCCACCGGACGGCCGGCGAGGATGTCGGCGAGGCTCGCGAGGAGTTCGGGGACGCGCTCGACGCCCACGTCGACGTCGAGCGTGATGCGGGCCGACCCGCGAGGCGGCAGGTCGATGCCGCCGGGGAACGTCGTGGCGGCCACGCGCGCGCCGGCGAGCGAGAAGTCGCCGTCGAACACCGCCAGGCGCAGCGGGTAGGGGTTGGGGTTGTGGGCCTCGACCACGAGGCGGAACGTCGCGCCGCCCGCGCCGAAGCCCGGCAGGTCGAGCCGCACGAGGCCGCTGTCGGCGGTCACCAGGCGGAACGTCGGCGGCGACAGGACGGCCGTCGCGGCCGGCGCGCAGGCGCCCAGCAGCAGCGCGACCGCGATGGCCAGGGCGGCCAGGGCCGAGGAACGCGTTCGCCTCACGGCGCGGGGTGTCGGGTACGGCTCTCGCATCGGGACCTCCGGCGTGGCCTCGTCGCAGCGCCACGGTGTCTGCCGCCACGATACCGGTGGAACGTGTGAGGCCACCCCGCGATACCATGCCCCATGTCCACTGACGAAGCCGGCCTGCGACTCGACGACGTCGGGCACGTCCGGGTCGTGACCCTGGCGAGGCCGGAGGCGCGCAACGCGCTCGACGACGCCACGGTGACGAGCCTCGCCCGCGCCCTCGCGCAGGCCGAGGACGACGCGCGGGTGCGGGCCCTCGTGCTCACGGGCGACGGACCCGTGTTCTGCGCCGGCCTCGACCTCAAGCACCTCGCGGCCGCGACGGGCGGGCCGATGGAGGTCCACCAGCGCTCGGCGCGCGGTCTCGGCGAGCTCTTCCGGGCGCTGATCACCTCGCGGCTCCCGATCGTAGCGGCGGTGCAGGGGCCGGCCGTGGCCGGTGGCGCGGGCCTGGTGCTCGCGGCCGACGTCGCGGTGTTCTCGCGCTCGGCCAGCGTCCGCTTCAGCGAGGTCCGGCTCGGTTTCGTCCCCGCGCTCGTCGCGATGCTGCTCGTGCGCCACGTGGGCGAGAAGGGCGCGCGGGACCTGCTCCTCCGGGCGGCGACCGTGAGCGCCGACGGGGCGCTGCGCCTGGGTCTCGCGAACGAGGTGGTGGAGGACGGCTCGGCGCGCGTGCGCGCGCTCGAGCTGGCGGGCGAGATCGCCGACAACGCCCCGTCGGCCGTCGCGGCGACCAAGCGCCTGTTGGCGTCGGCGCGCGGCCTCGCGCTCGAGGACGCGTTGCGCGCCGCGGCCGACGCCAACGCTGCCGCGCGCGCCACCGACACGCTCCGCGAGGGTGTGGAGGCGTTCCTGGCGCGGCGGGCGCCGCGTTGGGACGACGCCTGAGCCTCGGCGCGGTTGACCTCGACGTCGTGCGGCAGTACCATAAGCACGATGTGTAACCTACACACGTTTTGGCGTGGCGCTCACCGTGGCGCCGTCCGCCGATGACGCGGACCAGGGTGATCCTGCTCTGCGGCGGCGCCTCGGACGAGCACGACGTCTCGCTGGCGTCGGCTCGGTCCGTGATGCGGGCGATCGGCGATCGGTTCGAGCTCGAACTGGTCGTGCTCGACCGAAGCGGCCGGGTCCTCAGCCCCGCCGAAGGCGCGCTGGCGCTGGCCTCCGGCGCCGGCGCGCCCGTGGATGCGGGCCTCCACCTCGGCAACGGCGTGGCGGCCCTCGACGTCGGCGCGTGGGGCCTGCGCCAGGGTGACGTCGTCTTCCCGCTGCTCCATGGGCCCTACGGCGAGGACGGCAGCGTCCAGGGCCTGCTCAAGGTGATGGGGCTCGCCCACGTCGGATCGGGCGTCCTCGGGAGCGCCGTCGGCATGGACAAGCTGATGATGAAGGCCGTCTTCGCCGCCCACGGCCTCCCGCAGGTCGACTACCACGGGATCGCCGCCCACGCCTGGCTTCGCGACCCGGACGCCGTCGTGGACGAGCTCGCCGCGCTCGCCTGGCCGCGCTTCGTCAAGCCCGCGAACCTCGGCTCCTCGATCGGCATCGCGCGCGCGGACGACGACGGAGCCTTCCGATTCGCGGTCGAGGACGCGTTGCGCTACGACCGGCGCGTGATCGTGGAGGCGGCCGTGGTCGGTGCGCGTGAGCTCGAGGTGGCGGTGCTCGGCAACGACGCGCCGGAGCTCTCCCCCATCGGCGAGATCCGCTACCGCGGGTCGTTCTACGACTACCAGAGCAAGTACACCGAGGGCATGGCCGAGCTCTGCATCCCGACGGAGTTGCCCGCCGAGGTGGCGGCGCGGGTGCGCGACGTGGCGCTGCGGGCGTTCGAGGCGATCGACGCGGCCGGCCTCGCCCGCGTCGACCTCTTCTACGACGAGCGCTCGGGCGAGGTGTACCTGAACGAGATCAACACGATGCCCGGGTTCACCGCGACCTCGATGTACCCGAAGCTGTGGGAGGCGGCCGGCGTCCCCTACCCCGAGCTGGTGGAGCGGCTCGTCTCGCTCGCGCGCGAGCGGCGCTGAACCGGCGCTGAACCGGCGCTGAACGACGGGCGGCTGGATGCTCACGCGCCCGCGCGCTCACGACGAACGGCGCCGACGGGTCGGCTGCGGTATCCTCACGCTCAGCATGGGGAGGACGGACGACCGAGACGCTGTCGAGGCCGCCGCGCCATCGAGAGGTGCGGACGCCGCTGGCCTGGAGCAGGATCGCGTGCTGCACGCGGTCTTCGCCCCCGACGAGGACGACGCGCCGCAGGCGCTCGATGGCCGCCGGCCCCTCACCAACCTCGGTTCGGCGCGGGTCCTCATCCTCAACGCCTCCTACGAGCCGCTGCACGTCTGCTCGCTGAAGCGGGCCGTCGCCCTGTTGATGCAGGAGATCGCCGAGCGCGTCGAGGACGCCGACAGCGTCCTGCGCTCGCCGACGAGCGTCTTCGCGGTCCCGACGGTGATCAAGCTGCGCCGCTACGTCAAGCGGCCGCATCGCCAGCGCGTGGCGTTCAACCGCAAGAACCTCTTCCGTCGCGACGACCAGACGTGCCAGTACTGTCGCGTGCGGAGCCACGACCTCACGCTCGACCACGTCGTCCCGAGGTCACGCGGCGGACCCACGAGCTGGGAGAACGTCGTGGCGTGCTGTCGGCGCTGCAACGCCCAGAAGCGCGACCGCACGCCGGAAGAGGCGCGCATGGCGCTCATGCGTCGGCCGGCCGCGCCGACCTTCCTGTTCACCTCGGCCTACGGCCTGCTGCCCGACATCGATCCCGCGTGGGAGAAGTACCTGCCGCGCGCGCGCTGACGCTGGGCTCAGCGCGAGTCGCGGAAGAGCCGCGACAGCAGCGCGCTGATCACCGACAGCACCAACGCGCCCCACACCGCGCCCCAGAAGCCATCGACCTCGAGCGGCGAGATCACCGAGGCGAGCGCGAGCGCCAGCCCGTTGACGACCAGCAGGAACAGCCCGAACGTCACGACGGTGATCGGCAGCGTCAGGATCACCATGACCGGCCGGACGACCGCGTTCACCAGGCCGACCACGAGCGCGGCGATCAGGAGCGAGCCGAGATCGGGCCTGGCGAGCGACACACCCACGCCGATCTGCACCGTCAGCCACAGGGCCAACGCGTTGAGAGCCCATCGGATGAGGAGGTTCATGCGTCGACGATACCAGGGGCGCGCGCGTCTCGGGGCGGTTCAGGCCGGGAGGCGACGGAGGACGGGACAGGGATCGCCCACGGCGAAGCCGATCGAGCGCAGGATGTCGATCAGCTTCGGATCCCGGCTCGAGAGCTCGGCCTCGACACGGCCGAGCGGGCTTACGCCCCAGAGCTCGTGCAGCAACGTCAGCAGCAACCGCCGCAGCATCTCCGTGGAGCCGCGATGCTCGGGGATGACGCCCGCGGCGGTGAGGCCGTAGACGCCCTCGAAACCGGTCGACCGTGGCCCGCACAGCGCGTAGCCGACCGGCGGCTGGTCGGGTGCCTCGCACACGAGGAACCAGAGGTCGGGCGTGAACGGTCCGGACGCCCGCTTCAACCAGGCCCACCGACCGTCCGACAGCGGCCAACCCTCGGCGCGGGCGACCAGCTCGCGGTAAGCCGTGTCGGCCTCCGGCCGCCAGCCCTCGAGCACCAGCGGGGCGCCGAGCGGCGGCGTCTCGGCGAGCTCGAACGACAGCGGGCGCAGCACGTCGAGATCGAACCCCAACGGCGCGAGCGAGGCCGCCAGGCGCTCGACGCGGTCGGGGGACTGGGCCGGCAGGTCGAGACGGACGCCCTCGTGCGCGTGCCGCGCGACGACCTCGCTCACGAGCGCCGCGAACTCCGCCGGATCGCCCTCGAACCAGGGCTGCGAGAGGAACACGGTCTTGTCGTCGTCGCCTGCGTCGGGGAAGCGCGCGAGCACGCCCGCGGCGGGCGCGGCGTCGCTACGCTGCCACACGAACGCGCTCGCGGCGTCGCGCCGAGGGTCACGCAGCCGGGGCGCCACGCGACCGGCGAGGCCGTGCGGGTCGACGTGCCCGAGGAAGGCGAAGGAGCGGCCTAGGAACCACACGAGTTCCTCGGGCCGGAGGGTTCGGACCACGGTCCGACACCATACACCGTCGTCGGCCGCACCGTCCGAGGCTTCGGAGACCGGGCGACCACGCCGCGGGGGGAGTACCCTCGAGGCATGTCACGTCCCCGCATCCTCGGTGGCACGGCCAAGGGCCGCGAGCTCGACACGCCCCGTCGCGGCACGCGCCCCTCGCCGAGCCGCCTGCGTGAGGCCCTGTTCGACATCCTCGCGTTCGAGCCGCGCGGCGTGTTCCTCGACCTCTACGCCGGCTCGGGCGCGATCGGCCTGGAGGCGGCCTCGCGCGGCTGGCGCGTGGTCTGCGTCGATCGCTCGCGCGAGGCGGTGCAGGTGATCCGCGCGAACGCGGCGCGCCTGGGGCTCGAGGTCGACGTGGTGGGCGGCGACGCCATCGCGGCCGCGGAGGCCCGGCCGCGGGCCGTCGACGTCCTCTTCGCGGCCCCGCCGTACCCGTTCGACCTGCCGCCGCTCTTCGCGCGCCTGCTCGCGACGGACTGCGTGCGCGCCGGCGGTCGGTACGTCTTCCAGCACCCCACGACGCTGACGCTCGAGCTCGAGCGCGCTGGCGAGCGGGTCGCGACCGACGTGCGGCGGTACGGGAGCAACGCGTTGACCATCGTCGACGCCTGAAGGAACGGGCGCAGACGGGATCGGCACGTGCCGGAGGCTTCACGGACTCGCCGGGGGCCGGTGCTAGACTGGCCCGATGCGTTCCCGACGGCGGCGACCCGCCGCGGAGCGCCCTTGTCGACCAGACCACCGTCGGCGATCCCGGAGGGCTCACTCCCATGCTCGGATTCATCCAGAAGATGTTCGACCAGAACGACCGCGAGGTGAAGCGCCTCGACCAGGAGGTCGTCGCCCGCGTCAACGGCCTCGAGGACGAGATGGGCCAGCTCGATGACCTGGCCCAGGCCTACGCCGTGCTGCGGCGTCGGCACCTCGAAGGCGGCGAAACGCTCTCACAGCTCCTGCCCGACACCTTCGCGCTCACGCGTGAGTCCGCCAAGCGCTTCCTCGGCCTGCGGCACTACGACGTGCAGCTCATCGGCGGCGCCGCGCTCCACTACGGCAAGATCGCCGAGATGAAGACGGGCGAGGGCAAGACGCTCGTCGCCCCGCTCGCGCTCGCGCTCAACGCCCTCACGGGCAAGGGCACGCACCTCGTCACCACCAACGACTACCTCGCCCGCACGGGGTCGCAGTGGATGGGTCCCGTCTACCGCGGGCTCGGCCTCACCGTCGGCGTCGTCGAGCACGGGCACGACAACGCGGCGCGGCGCGACAACTACCGCCGAGACGTCACCTACCTCACCAACAGCGAGCTCGGGTTCGACTTCCTGCGCGACAACATGGCCTTCCGGACGGACCAGCTCGTGCTCCGCGAGGACACGCCGCTGCACTTCGCGATCATCGACGAGGTCGACTCGATCCTCATCGACGAGGCCCGCACCCCGCTCATCATCTCCGGCCCGGCCGAGCTCGCCACCGACAAGTACTACGTCATGGCGAAGCTGGCCGCCCGCATGGAGAAGGGTGTCCGCGGCGAGGACGGCGCGCCGTCGACGGGCGACTACACCACGGAGGACAAGGCCAAGGACGTCCACCTCACGGAGCAGGGCATCGCCAAGGCCGAGAAGGACCTCGGCGTCGAGGACATCTTCAGCGCCACCAACATGGAGCTCGGCCACATGCTCCGCCAGGCCCTGCGCGCCCGGGAGCACTACCGGCTCGACCAGCAGTACGTCAAGGACGAGAACGGCCAGATCGTCATCGTGGACGAGTTCACCGGGCGCCTCATGCCGGGCCGGCGCTTCGGCGAGGGCCTGCACCAGGCGATCGAGGCCAAGGAGGGCGTGAAGATCGAGCGCGAGAACCAGACGCTCGCCACCATCACGTACCAGAACTTCTTCAAGCTCTACGACAAGATCGCCGGCATGACCGGGACGGCCAAGACGGAGGAGAAGGAGTTCCAGGAGATCTACGGCACCGACGTGCTCACGATCCCCACGAACCGCCCGATGGTGCGCGAGGACGGCGAGGACGTCGTCTTCCGGACCCAGAAGGGCAAGTACGAGAACGTGGTCGACGAGATCGTCGAGGTCCACGCGAAGGGCCAGCCGGTCCTCGTGGGCACCGTCACGATCGAGTCCTCGGAGCTGCTCTCCAAGATGCTCTCGCGCAAGGGCATCAAACACGAGGTGCTCAACGCCAAGTACCACGGCCGCGAGGCGGAGATCGTGGCCCAGGCCGGCCGCATCGGCGCCGTGACCATCTCGACGAACATGGCGGGCCGCGGCACCGACATCGTGCTCGGCGGCAACCCCGAGGCGCTCGCGCGGCAGCTGCTCGAGCGCGAGGGCTTCGACCGCTACGACTCCGACACCGAGCTCTTCATCAAGGCGATCATGCTGCGGCGCGAGGACGAGGCGCGCCAGATCGCGGCGCGCATGGAGGGCCTCCCGACCGGCATCGCCGAACGCATCGCGAACCTCCGCGACGAGGCGCAGCGCGATCACGAGACCGTCGTGGCATCGGGCGGCCTGCACATCATCGGTACCGAGCGTCACGAGTCCCGCCGGATCGACAACCAGCTGCGCGGCCGCGCCGGCCGTCAGGGCGACCCCGGCTCCAGCCGCTTCTACGTCTCGTTCGAGGACGACCTCATGCGCCTCTTCGCCAACGAGCGCGTGCTCGGCATGATGGACAAGCTGGGGATGGACGACACCCAGCCGATCGAGGCGAAGATGGTCACGGGCGCGATCGAGAAGGCGCAGAAGCGCGTCGAGGACCGGAACTTCGGCATCCGCAAGCAGCTGATCGAGTACGACAACGTCATGAGCAAGCAGCGCGAGGTGATCTACGCCCAGCGCCGCGACATCCTGCTCGGGCACGACATCAGCGACGACGTGCAGGACATGGTCGCCGACTACGTCGACTCGCAGGTGCAGCGCTACCTCAACCCCGAGCTCGAGCCGGAGGAGCGCGACGTCGCGGCCCTGCGCACGGCCATCCTCGAAGCGGTCCCGCAGCTCGAGGGCTACGACTTCGAGCACCTGCGCGACATCGAGCCCGAAGAGGCCACGCAGGAGATCGTCCCGGCGCTCGAGACGGCGTACGGCGAGCGCGAGAAGGAGCTCGGCACCGAGCTGTTGCGGGAGCTCGAGCGCTTCATCGTCCTCCAGGTCGTCGACCAGCACTGGAAGGAACACCTGCACAGCATGGACATCCTCCGGCAGGGCATCGGCCTGCGCGGCTACGGTCAGCGCAACCCGCTGCAGGAGTACGCCTTCGAGGGCTACAACCTGTTCGAGGAGATGAAGGCCAACATCAAGCTCAACGTCGCCAAGCTGCTGTTCCGCGTGCAGGTCCAGACCGAGGGTCGCCTCGAGCGACGCGACGCGCGGGCGCCGCTGCAGTTCAGCGGCGGTGAGGGCCAGGAGTCCGCGTTCGCCGCGGCGGCCGGACGCACGCAGCCCGGCGGCGCGCGCGGCGGCAAGACCGCCCCCATCACGGTCGAGGACAAGGTCGGCCGGAACGACCCCTGCCCCTGCGGCTCGGGCAAGAAGTACAAGCACTGCCACGGTCGCGCGGCGGCCTGACGGGTGAGGGCGCCCGCCTCCACCTTCGCCGAGCGCCTGGCGCGCAGCATGAAGGAGCGGGCGTCGCGTGTCTGTCTCGGGATCGATCCCCGCCCGGGAGCGCACCCGCTCATGCGGGGCGAACCGGATGACGATCCGGGCGAGGTGGCCGATCGCGTCGTAGCGTTCTACGGCGCGATGCTCGACGGGGCGCACGACGTGATCGCGTGCGTCAAGCCGCAGAGCGCCTTCTTCGAGGCGCTCGGCCTACCCGGGAGCGAAGCGCTCGCCCGCGTCATGGAGCGCGCGCGGGCGCTCGACCTGCCCATCATCCTCGACGCGAAGCGCGGCGACATCGGCTCCACCGCCGAGGCGTACGCCCGGGCGTACCTGGGCGACGGCCCGCTCCGCGCGGACGCGCTCACGATCTCCCCCTACCTCGGCGTCGACACGCTCGAGCCGTTCGTCGACGCCGCCGAGCGCTCCGGCGCCGGCCTCTTCGTCCTGGTGGTCACCTCGAACCCGGGAGCCGCCGCCCTGCAGGACCTCGTCACCGAAGACGGCCGCCGGGTGTACGAGCACGTCGCCGACGCCGTGGCGGCGCACGCCGAGCGCCTCGCGCCCGCGAGCGCTTACGCGCCCGTCGGCGCCGTGGTCGGCGCGACCCGCGGCCGGCGCCTG
>SKWV01000041.1 GCA_007128755.1 Trueperaceae bacterium | reverse complement strand
CGGGTCGCCCCACGGCCGGCCCCTCGGTCCGCTCCCACTCTCCTCCCCGGCGTTCGTAAAGGGCGTAATAGACGTCCCCCCGCTTGGCGTCCAAGGCCACGCAGGCCCGCTCAGCCTTTTCGCGGCGGAAGCCGCAGCGGCCAGCGCCGACGACATGACCGCCGAGGCCGCCGGCAGCGCCCAGAGCGATGCCGCCGCCCCGGCGACGGCCGACGACGAGGCCGCGTCCGACGCAGCCAGCACCCCGGAAGACGACGACGACACGTCGAACGCCAAAGCCTAGGAGACGGCAGTGACCACCACCGAACAGATCAAGCGGCTTCGCGCCATGACCGGTGCGGGCATGATGGACGTCAAGAAGGCCCTCGACGAGACGGGTGGCGACATCGATCGCGCCAGCGCCTTGCTGCGCGAGCGCGGCATCGCCAAGGCGGGCAAGAAGGCCGACCGCGAGGCCCGCGAGGGCCTGGTCGGTTCGTACGTGCACCACAACGGCAAGGTGGGCGTGCTCGTCGAGGTGAACTGCGAGACCGACTTCGTCGCGCGCAACGACGCCTTCAAGGAGCTCGCCCGCAACCTCGCCCTGCACATCGCCATGGCCGACCCCACGTACCTGCGCCGGGAGGACGTCCCGGCCGAGGCCATCGAGACGGAGCGTCAGGCGCTCCGCGCCGAGGCGCTCGAGGAGGGCAAGCCCGAGGCCATCGTCGACAAGATGGTCGAGGGTCGCATCGGCAAGTTCTTCGCCGAGAACGTCCTGCTCGAACAGCCCTACATCAAGGACGACAAGAAGACGATCGAGCACCTCGTCAAGGAGACCGCGGCCACGCTGGGTGAGAACGTCCAGATCGGTCGCTTCTCTCGGATCGCCATCGGAGACTGACGCCATGCGGCGTCTGTTGCTGAAGCTCTCCGGCGAGTTCCTCGCCGGAGAGAACGGGTTCGGCGTGGCGCCGGAAGCCACCGCCTCGCTCGCCCGCGAGATCGGCGCCGCCATCGGCGACGACGCGCAGCTCGCGCTCGTCGTCGGGGGCGGCAACTTCTGGCGGGGGGCCCGCAACGGCGGCGACATGGACCCGGCCACCGCCGACTACGTCGGCATGCTCGGCACCGTCATGAACGCCATCGCGCTCCAGGACGCCCTCGAGCGCGCCGGGGTGGTGACGCGCGTGCAGACGGCGATCGGCATGCAGGCGGTCGCCGAGCCCTACATCCGTCGCCGAGCGCTGCGCCACCTCGAGAAGGGCCGCGTCGTGATCTTCGCCGGCGGGACCGGCAACCCCTTCTTCACGACCGACACGGCCGCCGCGCTGCGGGCACTCGAGATCGACGCCGACATGGTGCTCATGGCCAAGAACAAGGTGGACGGCGTCTACGACGCGGATCCGCGCACCCATCCCGAGGCGCGCAAGTTCGCGGAGCTCTCCTACATGGACGTCCTGTCGATGGGGCTCGCCGTGATGGACGCGACCGCCATCAGCTTGTGCATGGGCCGCGAGCTGCCCATGACCGTGTTCGACATCTTCGCGCAGGGCAACCTCCGGCGCCTGATCGCGGGCGAGCACGTCGGCACGCGCATCGCCACGGACGCCCGCACGCGTTTCGCCGACTGACCGGCCTCCCGGCGCCGCCACGGCGAGACCCGAGACCGCCCACGCCGGCCGAGCTTCAGGCTGCCCTTGCGCGAGCGACGCGGTAGACTAGCTGCCGAAGGCTCGTCACCGGGAGGGGTCCGATGAAGACCGTGCTGAAGGAGACGCGCGAGAGGATGGCCAAGACCCTCGACGCGTTCGAGCAGAACATCGGGGTGGTCCGTACCGGCCGCGCCAATCCGGCGGTGCTGAACCGGGTGCAGGTGGACTACTACGGGGCCACGACGCCGCTCAACCAGCTCGCGACGATCTCGAGTCCCGACCCGCGCACGCTGGTCGTGTCGCCGTTCGACAAGTCGGCGATCGCCGCCATCGAGCGCGCCATCCGGGAGAGCGACCTCGGGTTCAACCCCAACAACCAGGGCGACACCGTGTTCATCACCGTGCCGCCGCTCAACGACGAGCGTCGTCGGACCCTCGTGAAACACGTGAAGCACATGGCCGAGGAGGCCCGCGTCGCGATCCGCAACATCCGCCGCGACGCCAACGAGGAGCTGCGCGAGCTGCACAAGGAGTCGCTGCTCTCCGAGGACGAGGCACGCACCGGCGAGCACGACGTCCAGAAGCTCACGGACGAGTTCATCGCGGCCGTCGAGGGACGGTTGAAGGCCAAAGAAGAAGACATCATGGCGGTCTGACGCCGCGTGAACAAGACCGTCGCCAGGTTCGTCTCGGCGTTCCTCGCGTTCCTCTTCGCACTCACGGTGCTGTGGGTGGGTCTCCCGCTGCTCGGGCCGGTCTACGTCGCCCTCACGCTCATCGCGGTGCAGGAGTACACCTCGATGATGCGCCTGCGCGGCATCCCCATCCGCCGCCGCAGCCTGTGGGTGGCGAGCATCCTGACGCTGCCGGCCTCGCTGCCGCCGTCGCACCCCTGGATGGCGCCGTTCGGCGACGTCCCCTGGCGCGAGCTGCTGCTGCTCGGCTACGTGGCCTACCTCCTGGTGCGCGAGGTCATGACGTCCAATCGTCACTCGCTCCACTCGCTCGCGTTCACGCTGTTCGGGTACATCTGGATCAGCTGGCTCTTCGGCCTCGTCATCACGCTGCGCTACACCCCCGATGGCGTGATCGGCCTGTGGTACCTGACGCTCCCGGTCCTGGCGATCATCGCGACCGACGTCGGCGGGTACGTGATCGGGTCGATGTTCGGCAAGCGGCCGCTGGCGCCGCGGATCAGCCCGAACAAGACGGTCGAGGGCGCCATCGGCGGCTTCGCCCTGGCGGCGACCGTCGTGTTCGCCACCCTCGCGCTGATGCCGATCTGGACCGGCTTCAGGTTCGGCGTGGGGCACGTGATCGTGTTCTGCCTGGTCGTTCCGGCCGCCGCGCTGCTGGGCGACCTGTTCGAGTCGCTCGTGAAGCGGTGGGTGGGCGTCAAGGACACCGGCGTCTTCCTGCCCGGCCAAGGCGGCGTGCTCGACCGCATCGACTCGCAGCTCATCGCCATGCCCGTGACCTACTTCCTGGTCACGCTGCTGATCGGCCGCTGAGCG
>SKWV01000092.1 GCA_007128755.1 Trueperaceae bacterium | reverse complement strand
TCGGCGACTGCCACCGGCGGGCCGGCCACCGCGAGCAGGGCGAGCAGCGGCACCACGTTCCACGCGACCGCGACGAGGACGCCGCGGTCGCGCAGCCCCGAGCGTTCGATCGCGCGACGCCGCGCCACGTGCGCGCCGAGATGGCGACCGACGTGTGGCTCGGTGAGCACCCAGCCGGTGAGGCCGGGGAGGCCGTGGGCGCCGCCGGTCGCGTGCCGTGGGACCCCGACGAGCAGCCGCGTGCGCGGTCCGAGCGCGTCGATCAGGCCCGGTGGTCGCTCGAGGCGCGCGCCGGCGAGAAGCGCAGCGAGGACCGGCTGCATCACCAGGAACGTCATAGTCACGAGCGCGAAGGCCAGCGCCGCCCCCGGTCCGCCGAGCGCACGCGAGAGCGTCAGGAGCAGCACGCCGCCCGCCAGCACGCCGGCACCCCAGAGGGCCGCGCCACGCCACCAGCGGGCGGCGAAGCTGCGAACCGACTCATCGCTGCGGCCGTACTCCCGCGGCAGGAGGAGGCCGCCGAAGAGATCGAAGGGTGCGCTGAGGGCCCCATGGAGTGCGATCACGAGCGCCAGCAACGCGAGCTCCAGGCCCCACGGCGCGGGTGCGGTAGGGAGGAGGCGGTGCGGGAGGTCGGCGAGGAGGGCGAGGGCGGCCAGCACGGTCGTGGTGCCGACGGCGCTCGCGCCGAGGTAGAGGCGGGCGCGTGCGTAGGTCATGGTCGGCGCCGCGTGGCTGCGTGTCGTCATCTGTCGACGCTACGCGGTGGTGGCCGCGATGGTCTGCAGCCCGACGCCCAGTGCGGGGACGTACGGTGCGGGGACGCCGATTGCGATGCGCGTGATGGTGGTGCCGGACGTCGTGGTTCGTAAGGGACCGGACCATTGAAGAGATCACACCTGCGGCGTGACCTTGGCGCAGATCGAGCTCTTCCGACGCACGCTGGAGGGGGGCCTGTCGTGCACTCCTGGCGCTCCGCCTTGCAGCCTTCGAGTCAGCTCGTGGGGCCGCGCAAGTTCGGCGGTAGCTGGAACTTACGCCGGTAAGCGGCAGGTGTCAGGTCCGTGAGCCGCTTGAACACGCGCCGGAAGGCGGCGGCCTCGTCGTAGCCGACGCGCACGCAGACCTCGTCGACGGGCGCGTCGGTTCGTTCAAGGAGGCGCTTCGCCTCCTCGACCCGCAGGCGCTGCAGGTACGCCACCGGCGTGTGGCCCGTCGCGCGCTTGAAGCGGCGATTGAACGTCGGCCGCGACATGTGGCTCCGCCGGCACAGTTCGTCGACGCTCACGCCGATCTCGCCGCTCTCGTGAAGCCAGTGCTGCACCTCTCGGACGGAGGCGTCGCCGTGGTCCGTGGGCGGATCGAATGGCACGAATGGGGCCTGGGTGCGGGTGTCCCAGTGGTAGAGCAGGAACTTGCCGATCGCTTGGGCGGCGGTCGGGCCCGCATGACGCGAGATGAGGTGCAGGACGAGGTCTTGCCAGGAGCTCGCGGCGCCTGACATCACGAACTCGCCGCGCGGCCCCGCCACCACCAGCAACTCCTCGACGCGAAGGTCGATGTCGGGGAAGTTGCGGCGGAACGTCGGCGCGAACGCCCAGTGCGTGGTGGTGGTCAGGTCGTCGATCAGCCCGGTCTCGGCGAGCAGCAGCGCTCCGGCACACGCCGAGCAGAGGTCGGCGCCACGCGCGTGCATCCGGCGTAGCCACGCGACCGTCTCGTCGTGACGCCCGACGACCCACTCCTGCCGGTCGAAGAGCATCGAGGCCATGATCACGGCGTCCGTCTCGTCCACCTCGTCCACCGCGCGATGCACTTCCAACGGGAGCCCACAGGCGCTCGGGAACACACCGCGCTCCGGACCGACGATCTCGACGTCGAAGAGCTTCGCCGCCCCACCATCTGGCGAGGCGGCGACCGCGTCGACCAACACCAGCGTCTCGTAGAGGCCGTGGATCGGCGTGCCGGTTGACTCGGGGAGCGCGAGCAGCGAGACGCGGCGCGGTGCACGCGGTGTCGTCATGAGTCACCTCCGGTGATGGGAACGGACCGTTCTCGACATGTGCGCCTCTGGTCTGGCAACGTCGTGCCGTCTACGGTGTCGTCACTGCATGCAGAGGTGCGTCGCCCGGGCGACGACGCCACCAACGCGACCGACGCGACGTCCACCCTGATGGGGCGTCCATGCGACGTCTCGAACTCGAATCGACCACGAGGAGGTCTCACATGTTCATCGCCATCGAGCACGACATCCACGATCCGGAACGGTTCCAGCAGTGTGCCGAGCAGGTGTTCCCGCTCCCCGAGGGGCTGCACGTCCACCAGTTCCTGCCTGCCACCGACCTGCGAAGGGCCGCATGCCTGTACGAGGCGCCGTCGGTGGAGCGGCTCCAGGCCTACCTGGACGCGGCGCTCGGGAGTGCCAGCACGCAGCGGTACTTCCCCGTGGCGGAGGGGAACGCGATCGGGCTGCCCGACACGGTCATGGGAACGCTGGAACGGCAGGCCTGAGATGGCTACCGTCGTCCGGCCGGTCGACGCCCACGACGTGGTCGTGATCGGCGCCGGCTCGGCTGGATGCACGCTCGCCGCACGACTCAGTGAGGACCCGGCTCGCCGGGTCCTCCTCCTCGAGGCCGGTGACGACGATCCCCGAGCGCATCGCAGCCTGGCTCGCATAGGAGCGAGCGCGTGAGGACCCTCGCTGCGCACCGGCCGGCGTGCAGCTCTTGACCAGCTACGGCGCCGTTCGTGGATCGGTAGGGACCACGCGGCAGCGTTAGTGCGGCGATAGGGCCCATTCCAATAGCGTCGCGACTAGCAGGAAGGGAGGTGGTGCGAGCCACGTCAAGCCCAAGAATCGCCATGTTCGACGAGGAGATGCAGCATGAAGACATCACTGAAACTGAGCGCGCTGGTGCTCGTGTCGTTCGCCCTTGCGGGCGCCGTGCTCGCCGAGAACCAAGCCCCAGCCACGGCTGGAGCACCGTTCGTGACGAGCGAGGTCGTCGCGTTCGACCCGTTCCCCGAGCCGGGTGACGTGGTGGCCGACGCGGTGGCTTGGCTGGTCGCCACCGATGACGGCCTCACGGCGATCGTGACGACCACCGAGTTGCCGCCTGGCGACGCCGTGACCATGTGGTGGGTCGTGTTCAAC
>SKWV01000186.1 GCA_007128755.1 Trueperaceae bacterium | reverse complement strand
CGGCTCGCGTACTCCACCATCAGCCAGATGGGCTACGTGACGCTGGCGCTGTCGCTGCTGGGACCGACGGCCACCGTGGGCGCGCTGGTCCACCTCACCCACCACGCCTTCCTCAAGGGCGCGCTCTTCTTCTGCGTGGGGGCGTTCGCCCACGGTGTCGGCCGACGGAGCGTGAGCCGCCTCGGCGGTGTCGCCGCACGGATGCCGCTCACCGCCGCGGCGTTCACCCTCGCCTCGTTCGGGATGGTCGGGATCCCACCGCTCTCGGGCTTCATGAGCAAGTGGTGGCTCGGCATCGGCATGCTCGAGGCCGACGCGCCGTGGGCCCTCCTCGTGCTGCTCGGCGGCGCGCTGATGTCGGCCGCCTACCTGCTGCCGGTCGTGTTCACCCTCTACTTCGGCGCCGATGGCGCGGAAGCCGACGGGGTCCCGCCAGCCGGGACCGAGCCACACGGTCAGGCTCCGGCGGCGAACCGCGGCGACCACGCGATCCCGGCCACCATGCTCGCGCCGACGCTGATCGCGGCGCTCCTCACGATCGTCCTCGGGCTCCTAGCCGGCCTACCCGGCCTGCCGGTGTCGCTGGCCCGCCAGGCAGCGACCACGTTCTTCGGCGGGTCGTGACGACGTGACCGACGGCGGCGCGACGCACCTCGGGCCGGTCCTCGTGGTGCTCGGGCCGCTCGTCGCCGCGCTCGTCCGCTGGCCGCTCGGCCGCCTGGCGAACCGGTGGCGCCAGGCGTTCATGATCGCCACGCCGAGCCTCACGCTCGCCGGTCTCATCGCCATGGCCCCGCAGGTGATCGAGCAGGGGCGTCTCACGGCGTCCGTCCCCGTGCTCCTCGGTCAGCTCCGCTTCTCGCTCGACGGGATAGGCCTGCTGATCGCGCTCGTCGCCTCGTTCGTCTGGATCTGCTCCACCCTCGCCGCCGGCGACACCATGTCACGGGATCCCGCGCGCAAGGTCCTGCGCTACGACGTGGTGAGCCTGGTGGCCCTCGCCGGCGTGCTCGGCGTCGTCACCGCCGCCGACCTCGTGACGCTCTACGTGTCCTTCGAGTGGCTCGGCCTGATCGCGTACCTCTTCGTGATCCACTCGGGCACCCGTGCGGCGGAGGCGGCCGGACTCAAGTACGGCGTCATGACGCTCCTCGGCGGGTTCTCCGTCCTCACCGGCGTCCTGCTCGTGCACTTCCTGGGCGGCGGTGACCTCGGAGTGCCCGTCCCCAGCGCGCCGGGCAGCGAGGGGATCCGGGCGGCGGCCGCGCTCTGCCTGCTCCTCGGCTTCGGGGTGAAGGCCGGCGTGATCGGCCTCCACGTGTGGCTGCCCGACGCGCACACCGCGGCCCCGGCCCCGGCCAGCGCGCTGCTCTCCGGCATCATGATCAAGGCCGGGGCCTTCGGGATCGCGCGGACGCTCGGTGGCCTGTACCGGCCCGAGGTCGAGGGGAGTCTGGCGGCGCTTCGGCAGGCGGAGCAGCTGGGGCTGGCGGTGCTCTGGCTCGGCATCGCCACCATGGTCGTCGGCGTCGTCGCCGCGCTCTTGCAGCACCAGGCGAAGCGCGTCCTCGCCTACAGCAGCGTCAGCCAGATGGGCTTCATCCTTGTCGGCCTGGGGGCAGCCGCCTATCTCGGCGAGGGCGGCGTCTCCGGCTGGACGGGCGCTCTGCTCCACGTCACGAACCACGCGCTCTTCAAGGCCCTGCTCTTCGTGGCGATCGGCGCCGTGATCGCCCGCGCGGGCATCGGTGACCTCCGGCGCCTCGGCGGGCTGGCGCGCAGCATGCCCTGGACGCTGACCTTCGTGCTCGTCGCGATGGCCGGGATCATCGGGGTCCCGCTGTTCAACGGCTTCGTCAGCAAGAGCATCATCCATCACGCCCTCGAGTACGCGGTGGCCGGCGGTGCCACCGGTCTGGGCGTGGCCGAGCGCATCTTCACGCTCACCACCGTCGGCACGGCCGCCGTGCTGATCAAGCTCGTGAGCATGACGTTCTTCGGGCCGAGGCGCGGCGAGCCAGGGCGGGCGGTCTCCGAAGCCCCGGCGAGCACCCTCGTCGCCATGGCCGGACTGAGCCTGGCGGTGGTGGCGATCGGCCTGCGGCCGGTCGTGCTCGAGCCGCTGCTGTCGGGCGGCCTGGCGACCTGGGGACTTCCCGCCGCGGGGGTCGGCCGCTGGCTCGCCGCTCCCATCGCCGACGTCGGGGACGTGCGCGCCGCGCTTCTGGCCATCGCACTCGGCGCCGTCGTGCACGGCGCTGCGCGACGTCTCGGCCTCTATGAACGCGATCCGCCAGCTTGGCTGTCGATCGACCGTGCGTACCTCGCGCTCGCCCTAGGCGCCGTGACCGGCGGCCAGCGACTGGCGGCCGCACTCGGTCGCTGGCCCGACCTGCAACGAGACGCCCTGGCGGGGGGACTCCGGGCATTGGAACGGTTCACCGACGCCGACACCGCTCGGCGGCGGCGCGCCGACGCCGCGAGCGCGCGCGAACCGACCCGGGATCGGCGCCGGCTCGAAGGGCTCCGGGGCCGGCTCACGCACGGGCGCCTCGTCGTCCGCGACGCCGCCGGCTGGGTGTCCCACCACCTGGACGACAGCCCGAGGATCGCGGCCGCGCATGCAGACGACACGGCACCCAGCGATCGCGAACGCTTCGTGGGCGCGACACGGGAGCGGATCCAGCGTCAGAGTCGCGACATCGGCCTCAGCCTGATGGTCCTCGTCGTCGTCTGGCTGGGGTTGCTGGTCAGCCTCGCCGTGCCGCTCCTGCGCGGGGGTTGACCTGCGTCAGGCCGTGCGAGCCGGAGGTTCGCACCTCCGCCATCGGGTCGCCGCACGGCCGAGCGACGTCGCCCCGCCGAAGCGTCACTCCGTGCCCCCGCCCGGCATCCGGTGCCCCCGCCACGTCGCGACGGGTCCGAGCACCGCGAACAGCACGCGCTGGACGACGTAGGGCGGACGGCACACGCGGAACTCGCGCGCGAACCGCCGCGCGACCGCCACCGACCGGAGCAGCCCTGGGCGGCCGCCCACCACGGCCTCGCCGTCGATCCCCCACACGACCCGGAAGAAGGCCTCGCTGTCGAGCGCGGGCCGCACCTGCCACACGACCTCGGCGCCGTCGTCCGCCGCGGGACGCATCGTGTGCGGCGT
>SKWV01000074.1 GCA_007128755.1 Trueperaceae bacterium | reverse complement strand
TTCGCGTATCCGCTGTCGTCCTCGTTCGGACCCTGCGGGAACGGCTCGTCGGTGGTGGCCTCGGCGTCGAGCTGCTCGTCGGGCGTCATCTCGACGCCCGAATCGTCGATCATCATCTCGTCGGGTGTCGGCGGTCGGTCGTTGCGATCGCTCATGAGAGACCTCCATCCTGGTTCGATCGTCGCCTCCCACGGTAGTCGGCCCGGGGGGATCGGGCGTGGTCCCTGCTCACAGCCGGCGGCAGCGACCCCGCCGCGGCCCGGAAGTGGCCGCGCACGAAGCGACGCCCTGCGCCCGCCTAGAATGGGCCATGACCTTCACGACGCACGCGCGCTACCTGACCGACGGCTGGCACGAGGCGGCCTCGACCTTCGCCGTGACCTCCCCGGTCGACGGCTCCACCTACGGGCACGCTGCCGATTGCGGCCGGGCCGAGGCCGAGGCGGCGGTGACGGCGTCGTGGCAGGCCTTCGAGGCGTGGCGGACGACCAGCGGCTTCGAGCGCGCCGCGCTCCTGCGGCGCTGGCAGGAGGCGATCCTCGCGCGCTCGCACGAGATCGCCCAGGTGATGTCGGCGGAGATGGGCAAGCCCGTGCGCGAGGCGCGGGGCGAGGCCGCCTACGCCGCCGGGTTCATCGAGTGGTACGCGGAGGAGGCCAAGCGCGTGCAGGGCGAGTGGCTGTCGAGCCACCGGCCGGGCCGCCGGGCGCTGACGATGCGGCAGCCCGTCGGCCCCGCCTACGCCGTCACGCCCTGGAACTTCCCGGCCGCGATGATCACCCGCAAGGCGGCGCCGGCGCTCGCCGCGGGCTGCACGATGATCGTCAAGCCCGCCGAGCAGGCGCCCTTCACGGCGCTCCTCCTGGCCGAGCTGTGGACGGAGGTCGGCGGCCCGCCGGGGACGCTCCAGGTGCTCCCGGCGTCGGATCCGGTGCCGGTCACCGAGGTGATGATGGCCGACGCGCGCATCCGCAAGGTGACCTTCACCGGCTCCACCGAAGTCGGGCGGCTGCTCTACCGGCAGTCGGCCGACACCATCAAGCGACTCTCGCTCGAGCTCGGTGGCCACGCCCCGTACCTCGTGTTCGACGACGCCGACATCCCCCGGGCCGTGCGCGAGGTGGTGGCCTGCAAGTTCCGCAACGCCGGCCAGACGTGCGTCTGCACCAACCGCATCTACGTGCAGGCGGGCATCCTCGAGACGTTCACGGACGCGCTGGTGGAGGCCGTGAGCGCCCTGCGCGTCGGCGATCCGACGAGCGAGGAGACCGACGTCGGTCCGCTGGTCGACCAGCAGGGTCTCGAGAAGGTCGAGGCGCACGTCGCCGACGCGATCGCACGAGGAGGCACGGTCGCCCTGGGCGGATCGCGCGGCGACGGCCTCTACTACCAACCGACCGTGATCACCGGCGTGAGCGCCGACATGCAGCTCATGCACGAGGAGACCTTCGGTCCCGTCGCGCCCGTGCTCTCCTTCGAGACCGAGGCGGAGGCGATCGCTCGGGCGAACGACACGCCCTTCGGGCTCGCCGCGTACGTCTACACGCACGACCTGGCGCGCGCGCTGCGCGTCGCCGAGGCGCTCGAGTACGGGATCGTCGGCGTCAACGACGGCGTCCCGTCGGTCCCGTACGCCCCCTTCGGCGGCGTGAAGCAATCGGGCATCGGCCGCGAGGGCGGCCCGTGGGGCATCGACGAGTACCTCGAGGTCAAGTACGTGTCGCTCGGCATCGACTGACGCCCCGTCGCCCGCGAGCGTGGCCGCCGCCGCGGTGGCGCGCTCGCCACGCAGGTACCTTGGGCGCATGCGCCTCCGCCACCTCGGCTACGTCGGGCAGAACCTCACCCTCGGGCTCACGACGGGGCGGACGCTGCGCCTCGCCGGCATCGGCAGCGATCGCCTGGCCGAGGTGATCGCCGAGAACCTGGCGAACCTCGAGACGATCCTCGCGTGGAACCTGCGGCACGGCATCCGCTTCTTCCGCGTCGCGTCGGGCGTCGTGCCCTTCGCGTCGCACGAGTCGTTCGACCTAGCGTGGCCGGAGCGCTTCGCCGACGAGCTCGCGCGCATCCGAGCCTTCGCCGAGCGGCACGAGATGCGACTCAGCATGCACCCGGGCCAGTACACCGTCCTCAACTCCCCGCGCGACGAGGTGGTGACGCGCGCGGTCGACGAGCTCGCCTACCACGCGACGTTCTTGGATCTCGTGGCCCCCGCCCAGGGCAGCATCACCCTGCACGTGGGCGGCGCCTACGGCGACCGCGAAGGGGCCAAGGCGACGCTGGTCGAGAACGCCCGGCGGCTCCCCGCCGCCGTCCTCGCGCGGCTCTGCCTCGAGCACGACGACCGCATCTTCGACCTCGACGACGCGCTGGAGGTCGCGCAGGCGCTCGGGCTCCCGGTCGTGTTCGACCTCCACCATCACCGCTGCCTCCATCGGCGGCCGGACTGGCGCGCCGACCTCGGGCCGCTGCTCGAGGCCGTCGTCGCGTCGTGGGGAGGGCGCGTGCCGAAGTTCCACCTGTCCTCGGCGCGCGCCCCAGGGCAGACGGCCCACGCCGACCACGTGCACGACGACGACTTCGACCTCGCGCTCGAGGTCTTCGGCGCCGTCGGCGGCGCCGAACCCTACGACCTGATGCTCGAGGCCAAGGAGAAGGACCGCGCCGTGCTGCGGCACCTCGCGCGGACCCCGAGCGCGCCGGCTACGTGACCGGGTGCCTCCCGGCGCTCGCCGCGGAACCGCCGAGCACCTCATCGGCGCTCGCACGGCGGTTCTCGACCGAACCGGTCCGCGTGCCCCAGCGCGCCGGCTCGACCGTGTCGCCGTTGTCGCCGAGCCGCCCGAGCCGGGCGTGATCCTCGTCGGTGAGCACCTGGCCCGCGAGCGGCGGCAGGTGGCGGACGTCGTCGGCACCCACCCCGATCGCGGCGCCCACGCGTGAGCCGTAATCGTCGTGGACCAGCAACAGGTGCCAGATCATGCGCTCTTGCACGTCGCGTTCACACTGGCCGAGCAGCTCGCCCATCGTGGCGACGAGGTCGTCGCGCTCCCAGCCCTGCATCGTCTCGTAGCGCGCCCGCGCCTGCACGTAGTCGTTGCGGCGCTCCAGCACGCTGCGCGTGAGCTGGCCCGTGATGACCGGTGACGCGTTCGGCGGCT
>SKWV01000147.1 GCA_007128755.1 Trueperaceae bacterium | reverse complement strand
CGCTGCGGCCGATGGGGCGCCGCGCGCTCGGGGGCGGTGCCGGCGCACGCTTCGGCGCACGCTTCGGCGCACGCTCACCCTGCGACCGGCTCGCGCGCCAGGCGCATCGCCCACCACGAGCCGGCCCGGTGGCGATCGACGAGGACGAACGGCGGCTTCACGGCCTCCACGACCATCTCGGCGCGCTCGTCGACGATCCCCGACAGCACGAGCGTGCCCCCCGGCCGCAAGACGCCGGCGTAGGCGTCCATCAGGTCGACGTGCAACTCGGCGATGAGGTTCGCCACCACGACGTCGTAGGGCTCGCCGAGCGCCGCGACGCCGAAGTCCTCGCAGGAGAAGCGGGCGCGGGAGCGGTTGAGCCTCGCGTTGGCGCGGGCGACGCTCAGGGTGTCGGGGTCGATGTCGACCCCGACGGCCTCGGCGGCCCCGAAGAGGTCGGCGGCGATCGCCAGCACGCCGGAGCCGGCGCCGACGTCGAGCACCCGGGCGCCGACGAGGTCGAGCGCGCCGAGCGCCTCCAGGACGAGCCGGGTGGTCTCGTGGTGCCCGGTGCCGAAGGCCATGCCGGGATCGAGCCAGAGGACGCGCTGACCCGGCTGGAGCGTGACCGGGCGATGGGTCGGCGCGACGACGAGCGGGCCGACCTCGACCGCCTCGAGCCCGGCGAAGTACTCGGCGACGTAGTCGCGCTCGTCGACGTCCTCCCAGGCGCCCCCGCCTGGGAGCGGGACGCGGTCGTCGAAGTAGCCGACGAGATCGGCCCCGTCCTCGGCGACGGCGCGAGCGCCGGCGTCCCAGAGCGCGAGGGCGAGGGGGCCCTCGGCCTCGTGTGCGGCGCCGGGGTAGCGGTGGGCGTGGCGCACGCCGTCCTCAGCCGATCGCCTGGACGGCGCGGTCGTCCTGGGTGACGATCTCGAAGCCGAGCCGCTCACCCTCGCGCAGGTAGAACTCGATGTCGGCGCTGCGCGTCTGCGCGCCGAGCGAGGCGCGGTCGAAGGACCGGGCGGCGGTCATGATCATCGTCTCGGCCATGCATGCGGGCACCTGGGCGGCGCCGAAGTGGAGGTCGATGTCGGTGCGCGTGCGCATGGAGCCGGGCGGGCGCACCACGCCGCCGGGGATCACCTGGACGCCGGGCACGTCGCGCACGCGCTCGTCGACGTCGGCCGGGCGGCCGATGTCGAAGATCCAGGCGCCGGGCTTGACGTGCTCGGGCATGACCACGGCCTCGGGGTCCGACGTCGCCGTGAAGACGAGGTCGGCCGCGGCGCAGTCGGCCATGTCGATGCTGGTGACGATCTCGGTGCCGGGGAACTTGCGCCGCAGCGTCTTGGCGCTGCGCTCGAGTCGCTCGAGGTCGCGCCCGATGAGCACCAGGCGGCCGACCTCGCCCGCGATCATGCGCGCCACGCCGAAGGCCACCACGCCGTTGGCACCGACGATCGCCGCGCAGGCCTGCGCCAGCGTCCCGCCGGCGTCGGCGAAGCGGAGCAAGAGGCCCGGGACGGCGGCCTTGACCGTGGCGGCGGTGTAGGCGCCGCCGTTGGTGATGGCGATGTCGGGAACCGCCTCCTGGACGCGCGCCCCCTTGTCGCCCACGGTCGACCAGAACGCGCCCAGGCCGAAGGCCTCGGCGCCGCAGTCGCGAGCGAGCGTCGCGCCCTGGATCGCCATGCGCACGGCGACGTCGGGGAGGGAGCGGATCTGGTCCGGGAACATCGGTCCGCTGATGAGCAGCACGCGCAGCTCGCGGCCGTCGGCGAGCTCGATGCCGCGGATCTCGCCCTGGATCTGCGGGCGCATCAGCAGCATGAGACGCCGCAGCAGCGCCTCGGGCAGCCAGCCGCGCCGCACGACGTCGCCGAGCCAGCGCTGGCTGGGCGGCTGCCAGAGGTCGTCGACCGTGAGCGGGTGCACCATGAACGCCGCGAGGACGATGTGCGGGCTCAGGCCGCGCACCGGCGGCGGGTCGCCCAGACGCGGCTCCGTGCGATCGCGCACGCGCGCGAGCGCGGACTTCTGACGCCAGACGCCGATCGTCGCCATGCCGGCGCCCGCGGCCACGGCCGTGAGCCCGGCACCGCTCAGCGCGAGCACGACGGGGATCAGCACGAGGCCGGCGGCCGTCGCGAGGGCCACGTAGCGCGTCGCGACGAGCACGGCGGCGTAGCCCCAGATGGGCGCGGCCAGCACCCACCAGGCCGGGGCCCCGAACGCCGCCCACCCCGCGAGCACGCCCAGCAGGACGCCGTTGCCTCGGCCACGCGGCGCCCGGAAGGCGCGCGGCCAGGGGACCGGGTGGAGGTGCCCGAGGTAGACGCCGAGCGCCGCCCAGGGGCTCGCAGCGGTGAGGGCGAGCGCCGCCACCCCCTTGAGCACGTCGAGCCCGAAGGAGGCGATGGCGACGGGCGCACCGGCCAGGCGGAAGACGTTCTCGACGCCCAAGAGGTGCGCGTCGAGCTCGCGCGGGTGCCGCCCGGTGACGCGCTCCACGAGCATCCCGCCGAGCGGCAGGCTCCCCAGCGCGTAGCCCAGCAGCGCCGAGGTGACGGCGGCGACGACAGGATCCATGAGCGCCATCGTACGCCGCGCTCGACCGCCCGAGCGAGCCCGGCGGCGACGAGCCGAGCGGTCGGCGGCGCGTGCCGAGCCACCCCGGCGCCGGGGGAGCGGCGGCGGTGTAGCCTGACGCGGTGGAGAGTAGGACCCCGCCTCACAACCTGGATGCCGAGAAGAGCGTGCTGGGCAGCATCCTCTTGGACAACGACGTGTTCGCCGCCCTCGAGGGGACGCTCAGCGCGGATCGCTTCTACAAGGAGGGGCACCGCAAGATCTTCCGGGCGATGGAGCGGCTCTTCCGTCGCAGCGAGCCCACCGACCTCGTCACGCTCACGGAGGAGCTGCGGCAGACGGGCGACCTCGAGGCGGTCGGCTCGGTGCCGTACCTGATCGGCTTGGCCGACGCCGTGCCGACGGCCGCGTACGCCGAGTCGTACGCCAAGATCGTGCACGAGAAGTCGGTGCTGCGCGACCTGATCGGGGCCAGCGGCCGCATCATGCAGACCGCCTACGAGCAGGCGGCGCCGCTCGACCAGGTGCTCGACGAGGCGGAGGGCGCGATCTTCGACCTCGCCACGAGCAAGCGCCGCTCCTTCTTCGAGG
>SKWV01000303.1 GCA_007128755.1 Trueperaceae bacterium | reverse complement strand
GCACGTGCTCCAGGTCGGCGACCAGCGGCTGGCGCCCGCCATCTGTTTCGAGGCGCTGCAGCGGGAGCACGTCGACGCGGTCGTCGCGCTCGGGGCGACCACGTACCTCGTGAGCGTCGCCAAACACGCCCGCGGCGTGAGCGAGGCGCACGTGCGGTTGGCGGCCGTGGCGCGCGAGCACGGGCTGAGCGTCGTGATGGCGAACGCCGTCGGCCCCTTCGCGGACGGGGTTGCCGGAGGCCGATCGGCTGCGTGGCGCGCAGGCGGCACGCTCGCGGCGAGCCTCGACGACGTGAGCGAGGGGCTCGTGTGTGTCGGCACCGAGGATGAAGGGCCGGCACCCGCGCACGAACTCGACCACCAGGAGGAACGATGATCACGTTCGGAAGGATGGTCGTCCTGGTCTACGACTATGAGGAAGCATCGGCATTTTACGTCGGCACGCTCGGCTTGACCGTGGCGGCCGACGTCGACGCCGGCGAGCGGCGCTACCTCCATCTGACGTTCCCCGGTCAGGAGCCGGTGGGGTTCTGGCTCCTGAAGGCGGAGACCGAAGCCGACGCCGCTTCCATCGGCCGACAGACGGGAGATCAACCGTGCGGTGTCCTCTACACCGACGACATCCACGCCGAGCACCGGCGCCTCGCAGGGGCGGGCGTGGCGTTCTCGGGGCCTCCGGTGGAGGCGGAGGGATCGATCCATGCGCGCTTCTCGGACCCGTTCGGGAACGCGTTCGTGCTCGTCCAGATCACGGCGGCGTGACTCAGGGCGTTCGGCGGGCGGTAAGCGGTCCGGCGTACGGCGAGATGCCCCATGGACTCAGGAGCATGCACCGACCTCACCCCCGGGCGCCGTTCGTGGTCGAAGCCGACGCCCGGCGCCTGCTCGTGCATCCCGTCGCTGGCATCGCGCGCAGCTGTGACGACCTCCTCGTCGTGTACCCGCCCACCTACCCGGCGTGGTTGCGCTCGTCGCCGCTGGCCGGCGGGCCATCAAGCGACGAGCCGCTCGCCAGCGGTGGCCTCCGCCCGATCTAGGTGGCCAGGCCCGGGCGCGCCGTCGTCGAACCAAGTCTGGACGAGGTCGACGGATCGTGCGGCGGCTTCTGCGAGCTCAGGAACCATCGCGGGCTCCGCGAGCGCCAGCGGCACGAAGAGCCCGTGCGTGAGCCCGAAGCCGGGGCGTCCGTCGCGGCGTGGCAGCGGCATCCACGACCCGAGGGTCCAGGCCCCGGCGCCTGGGGCGAGATGGCGGAGGATCAGTTCGTGACTGCAAGCGTGGGCGCGTGACTCCGCGAGATGGCCGGGGAGGCTGATCGCGACGGCGAGAGCGTGAGCGTCGACGGGCCCGCGCATGAGGCCGACCTCGAGGAAGCCCAGCGTCGGCCCCACGTCGACGGCGAAGACGACCTTGTCATGCGCCTGCCGCTGTCGCATGAGCCCGAGCCCGCTGTGCTCGATCGCGTCGGCCGTGCCGGCGAGCAGGGCCTCAGCGAACGCCCCCGCGCGCGCTTCGGCCTGCGGGCGCAGGACCCGGTCCCGGTAGCCGAGGACGGAGTGGGGGTCCAGATCCATCCCCAGCTCGGGGTGGGGGAGTGCGTCGCGCCACCAGGAGGCGTGGGAGCCGAAGCGGGTGCGAGCTTCGCCCCAGGCCCAGGCGGCGAGGAAGGCCTGGATGGCGCCGGTGCCCGCGAACGCGGCCGCGCGCGCCTCCACGACCGGATCGGGCAGCGGCACGCGGCTGACGAGCGTCACGTCGCCGCTATCGGGAGCGTGCAGCACGGCGGCGCCGCGCGCGTACTGGCGCAACGCGTCGAGCAGCGGCGCGATCGCCAGCGGGTCGGCTCCGCTCCAGAGCGGCGTCTCGATGCGCAGCCAGCGCATGCCGTCCGGCGCCCCATCCTCGATGCGCACCTGCTGCCGCAGGCCGGGAGCGATCCACCAGGTGAAGCCGTTCGGTGCGTCGCGCGCGGCGTGGGCGTAGGTGATCTCCAAGGCTCGGCCGAACGCGGTCAATGCCGCGCCGGCCGTGGCTTCGGGATGTTGGGTGAAGGACATGATGGACCTCCTGGGTAGGTTCACACCATGGTCGACGGGGTGGGCCGGTCAACTCAGTTGAGGGTCGGCCGCGGCCTCGACGCCAGCCCGAGCATTGGCGGGTGGTGCTCCGCAGGCGGTCGGCGCATCATCCCGCCGTGAATGATCGTCATTCACGCCGTGAATGAACGGGCGCCCTCTGGAGTGACTGCTTCGGTACGCTTGCGGTCCGACAGCGTACGCAGCATAATGCATGCATGGCACCCGCGATCACGATCCGAGACGTCCCCAACGAGACACGAGACGAACTCGCCGCCCGCGCCGCCCGGAGTGGCCGTTCGCTTCAGGAGTACCTGCTCGCGGAGCTCGTCGAGATCGCGGCCCGACCCGACCCGAGCGACGTGATCGGGCGGGCGCGCGAGCGCGTTCGTCGCACCGGGACCCGCGTCGATCCCGAAGCTATCCTGGCGGCGCGCGACGACGAGCGGCGGTGACCACGAGGTCGTCGGCGCCGCTCGTCGTGGACGCGTCGGTCGTCGTCGCGGCGCTCATCGACGACGGACCCGCCGGATCGTGGGCGGCCGAGATCGTGCTGGATCGGTTCCTCGCCGCCCCGGCGCACCTCGGCGTCGAGGTCGCGAGCGCCCTGCGGCGGCTGGCGGCGTCGGGCGCCATCGGTGCCGACGTCGCGACGCTCGCCCACGCGGATCTGCTCGACCTCCGGGTGCAGACCTACCCGTACGCCCCCTTCGGCGAGCGCGTGTGGGCGCTGCGATCGGTAGCGAGCACGTACGACGGCGCCTACGTCGCGTTGGCCGAGGCGCTCCACGCGCCGCTGGCAACGCTCGACGGGCGATTGGCGCGGATACCGGGTGTGGCGTGTGCGATCGAGACCTGGGAGCCGTGATGGGGGCACGCACGCGACGAGTACCGCGTCCGTGCCCCCGAACCGTCTACGGTGGTGAGCGGAGGTGCGCACATGAAGGAGCTCGACGTCGCGTCGTTCTGGAGGTTGCTGCGGCCCGAGGTCGTGGCCTGAGCGGTGGCCGAGCACGAGGGGCGGCGGAGCATCTGTCCGCTCGGTTGGACGATGCGGACCTCGGCGTCGCCGCCGATGATGGCGATCAGTGTGGCG
>SKWV01000271.1 GCA_007128755.1 Trueperaceae bacterium | reverse complement strand
TACGGCGCCTCGCGCACCACCAGCACCAGCGGCCGCCGCTCCTTGAGCATCACGTGCGCGGCACGGCTCACGAGGTTGTCGGTCATCCCGTGCGCGACCTTGGCCAGCGTCCCGGCGGAGCACGGCACCACGACCATGCCGCTCACCCGGAAGCTCCCCGACGCGATCGACGCCCCCAGGTCCTGGTCCTTGTGCACCACGTCGGCGAGGGCCTCGAGATCGCGGACGGAGGCGTCGATCTCGCTCGGGATCACCTGCTTGGCGCCGTTGGTGATCACGAGGTGCGTCTCGATGTCGGTCGCGCGCAACGCCTCGAGCATGTCGACCGCGAACGGCATGCCACTCCCTCCGCTCACGGCGATGACGACTCTCTCGGGGATCATGGCGATAGGCTACCCCGCGCCTCCCAGGGCACGCTGGTGCAGGGCCACGGTCGACGGCACCCGTCGGGGCTATGCTGGCGCCATGACCGATGCGTACACGACATGGCGCCGGACCATCGAGCGCTTCGAGGCGGGCGAGTACTGGGACGCCCACGAGGAGCTCGAACCACTCTGGCTCGAAGCGGAGGGGCTCGAGCGGGAGCTCGCCGCCGGCGTGATCCTGTTGGCCGCGGCCCTGCACAAGGCCCGGGCCATGGACAACCCGCGCGGCGGACGGCGGAACTACGCGAAGGCCCTGCGGCACCTCGCGCTCGTCCCCGACACCTTCCAGGGCGTCGACGTCAGGACGCTCGAGGCCAGCGTGCACCAGGCGCTGATCGACTCCACGACCCGGCCGCGCTGGCCGGGAGGCGTGCCGGCCCGTGTGGCGGGCGACGCCGCCGGCCGCGGGGTCGGCGCATGACGACGCGCCGTGCGCCCCTACCCGAGAAGGAGGACGGCCTGCTCCACGAGCAGCGCCGCTCCCGTCGCCCCAACACGGCCGGCGTGCTGCACCGCCCGCGCGTCGGCCGTCGCCTCGGCGGTGTCGCGGTCGGCATCGCGCGCTTCGTCGGCGCCGACACGCGCGTCGTCCGCGGGCTGTGGCTGCTGAGCCTGCCGCTCTCCTTCGGTCTCACCCTGTTCGGCTACGGGCTGTTGTGGCTGCTCCTGCCGTCCGGGCCGGCCGCTTCGACGACGCGTTGAGCCGCCGGCGCCCGCGGGCGCCGGCGGCTCCAGGATCGCTGGCGGTACGCGTCCGATGACGCCCTAGAGCACGACCCGGATCGGCGTCTCGAGCAGCTCGGCGGTGCGCGCCAGGATGCCCGCGGCCTCGCGCCCGATGCCCGGGCCCGAGAGCGTCAGCGTGGCGCGCCGACCGCCCGTCGACGTGTCGATCAGGACGCGGCCGACCGCCAGGACCGGCGCGCCGAGGTGCAGCACGGCCTCGTCGAGGTCTAGGTCCGCGAGGTCGGCGACCACGAGGTCGAGGTCGTCGGCACGCGCGTCGGGCGCCTCGGCGAGCCCGGCGAACGCGGCCACGACGTCGGCGAACGCACCAGAGGCGACGTCGATCGAGACGGTGCGGACCGCCTGGTCGTGGAACACCGCGACGCCCACGGCGGGTCCCTCACCGCGCGCCTTGGCGGCGGCGCGCGCCAGGAACGCGACCAGCGGCACCGGTTCGTCGAGACCGAGATCGCGCGCGACGTCGCCTTGCGCGGCGACGAGGTGACTCAGGTCCACCTGCCGCCGGAAGACGGCGCCGTGGCTCACCAACGGCAGGCTCGCGCCGCCGCTCCCGGCCACGACGCCCTGAGTCTCGCGCCGTGGGTCGCCGTCGTCGAGCGCGCGCGGGTCGATGGGGACGACGATCGGAACCGTGTCGTCCGAGGAGGTGGCGTGCGGCGCCGGATCGTCGAGCGCCGGATCGTCGGACGCGGAGTCATCGAGGGCCAGATCGTCGCGCCCGGAGTCATCGAGCGCTAGATCGTCACGCCCCATGTCGTCGCGGGTGGTGTCAGCCGGTGCGGGGTCGCCGTATGCCGCTCCGGCCTCGGCGGGCGGAGCCTCGCGCGGTGCTTCGGCCGACCAGTCGGCACCGGCGTCCTGCAACGGTCCGGCGGCGACCTGCTCGTGGGCGAACGCGTCGGGCTCGTCCTGATCCCACTCCGATCCGTCGCCGTCGAGCGCGCCTGCGCCGGCCGCCGCCGGCGTCCCATCGACGCCGGCGTCAGGCTCGAGTGCGACGGGCGCGTGCGCATCCTCGTCGTCCTCGAACGCGGAGGGTCCCTCGTCCGAGGCTCCCCAGCCGCCGCCGCTGCCGAGGACCTCCTCGTCGTCGTCCATGTCGAGGGAAGGCCCCGGCGACGCCGACTCGAACACACCGAGTCCATCGTCACCGAAGACCGGCGCATCGTCCCAGGCGGCCTCGGAGGGCCGATCGTCGAACAGGTCGGGGAGCAGCTCCGGGTCCTCGTCGTTCGACGCGAACACATCCGGTGCGTGCTCCGCAGGCTCAGCCGCCCCTGCGGGCGTTCGTGCGTCGATCATGGCCGTCTCGGTCGGGGCGGGATCGTCGCCCGCCACCAGGAGATCGTCCTCGTCGGCGATGTCCTCGATCACGCCTTCCATGGACGCGAGCTCGACGTCCTCGTCCGTGTGCGCGTCCGGCCGAGCGTACGCGGGCGAGGCGTCCGCGGCGTAGTCCACCGCACCGTACGAGGCGCCGGGCTCCTCGACGTCGATATCGCCGTCGAGATCGTCCCCATCGGCGTCGAGGAGGAAGATCTCGTCGTCGACGGTCGACATGCCGAACGCCGGCGGCACCGTCTCACCGCGCTTCTCCTGCTCGAAGGCCCGGACGTCCTCCTCGGGCCACGCCTGCATGCCCTCGGGCACCGGCTCGGGCGTCGGGTCGAGGTCCTCTTCGCCTGCCATGACCCGCGCGAGGTACTCCAGCACGTCACGCTCGACGACACGCCCGCGCTCGCCGCTGCCGCGCAATCTGCGCCACTCGACGTTGTTCTCCTCTGCCAGCCGCCTGGCCAGCGGTGCGATATCGGTGTGCTCCACGCGCCTCCTCCTCGTTGCCCGGGGGTCGGGACCAAGCCATCGGGGTCGTGACCGTTCCGCACAGTGTAAGGAAATCGCGGCCAGCACACGAGCGAATGTCCACACATGCGCCTGTGGGAGATCGTGCGGGTGCGAGCCGACACGTCGCCCGGGCGCCTACGGCCGCCACGCGGCCCG
>SKWV01000288.1 GCA_007128755.1 Trueperaceae bacterium | reverse complement strand
AGTCCGCCGGGGGCACCGGGGCCGGCGTTGACGTACTTGTACGAGCACCACACGGCCGCGTCCACGCCGTCGTCGTGCAGGGCGTGCGGCAGCGCGCCGATGGAGTGCGCCGCGTCCCAGAGCGCGAGCGCACCGGCCGCGTGGGCGGCGGCCGTGAGCCGGCCGACGTCGAGCAGTTGACCCGAGCGGTAGAGCACCACCGGCAGCAGCATGAGCGCCACGCCGCCCTCGGCCAGTGCCGCTTCCACGTCGCGCGCCTCGATCGTCTGACCATCGCGCGAGGGCACGAGGCGGAGCCGGCCGCCGCCGCGCTCGGCCCAGGAGCGCAACGCGTAGGCGTCGGTCGGGAAGTCGAGCGCCGTCGCCAGCAGGTCGCGGCGGCCCTCCTCGGGCCGGTAGAGGGTCGCCAGCAGCTGGTGGAGGTTCACCGTGATCGAACCCGTCGGGATGACCTCGGAAGGCTCGGCCCCCACGAGCCGCGCCAGGGCGGGCGCCAGGCGCTCCGCCAAGCCGAACCAGTCGTCCCAGGCCGCCACGCCGTGATGCTGCCACTGGCGCAGCCGGCGCTCGATCGCCGCCTGGGCGGCGTGCGGGAGCGGCCCGAGCGAGTTGCCGTCCAGATAGATGCCGCGCGGGAGCGCGAACGCGTCGAGGCGGGGGAGGCGCGTCGGGTCCTTCAACGGGGCGCTCAGTCGAGCGTGCGCAGCACCGCGCGCACGGGCGAGGCGTCGGCGTCGCGCAGCCGGAGCGGCAGGCAGAGCAGCTCGTAGGCGCCCGGCCGCACCTCGGCGAGCGCCAGCCCCTCCACGATCACGAGACCCGTGCGCGCGAACGCGGCGTGCACCGGCAGGTCCTTCGAGGTGAGCGCGTCGACGCTCGGGGCGTCCGTCCCCACCACCCGCATGCCGAGGTCGGCCAAGGCCTCGACCAGCTCGACCGTGAGCGGACGGAAGTCCTCGGGGAACGTCTCCCAGCGGTCGCGCTGCCCGGTGCGCAGCAGCACGCGCGGCGGTGGCGGCTCGTCGCGGAGCATGCGGCGGATGCCGGCCACCACGCCGTCGGCCGCCACGGGCCCGTCGCCGGGGGCGTCGACCACCAGGCAGGGACCCACCAGCGCCTCGAGCGGCACGCCCTGGAGGCGCTCGCCGGCGTCGTCGTAGTGGTAGGGGGCATCGAGGTGCGTGCCCACGTGGTTGCTCGTCTCGATCCGCATCACGTTGACGCTGTCGCCGCGAGCCATGTGGGCGACCTGCCGGAGCGAGAAGGGATCGTCGCCGGGCCACGTCGGGTGGTCGCCAGCGAGCTCGCGCGTGACGTCGATGAGGCGGTGCCGGCGAGGGGCGGTCGTCACGGTTCGGTCGCGGGCCCCGTCCGCAGGGGCGCCGCTGGAGCCGGTGACGGCACGGCGGCGTCGGCGCCGATGTCGGGAGCGCTCCCACCTGCCGCCGCGATCCGCACGGCCTGCGCCACCTCCTCGGTGACCCGCGCCACCGTCTCGGCGTCGGGTCCCTCGACCATGACGCGCACCAGCGGCTCCGTGCCCGATGGCCGCAGGACGATACGACCCTCGTCACCGAACGCGCCCTGGGCCGCGGCCACCGCGGCGCGCACCTCGGGGTGCTCGGCCAGGACGTGCTTGTGGCGGTCGTCCACGCGGACGTTCACGAGCAGCTGCGGGTAGCTGGGGATCTGATCCATCCACGCCTCGAGCGCGATGCCCGACGTGCGGCACGCCGCCAGGACCTGCAGCGCCGTGAGGATGCCGTCGCCGGTCGTCGCGCGGTCCAAGAAGAGCACGTGGCCCGACTGCTCGCCCCCCAGGCGGAGCTCCCGCTCGACCAGTCGCTCGCGGACGTAGCGGTCGCCGACCTGGACGCGCTCGAGCGCGACGCCGCGATCGGCGAGCCAGCGCTCGATGCCCAGGTTGGTCATCGACGTCGTCACCACCGTCGACTCGCCCCGCACCACGGCGCAGATCGCGACCATGTGATCGCCCGTGACGAGGCGACCCTGCGCATCGACCATGAGCGCCCGGTCGGCGTCGCCGTCGAACGCGATCCCGACGTCGAGGCCGGCGCTGCGCACGCGCGCCGTGATCGTCTCGGGGTGCGTGCTGCCGCACGCGACGTTGATGTTGACCCCGTCCGGGGCCGCGTGGATGACGTCGAGGCGCGCGCCGATCTGCTTGAAGATCGTCGGCGCGATCTGGGAGGCGGCGCCGTTGGCGCAGTCGAGGCCGACGCGCAGGCCGTCCAGGTAGGGCGCGTTCGCCAGCAGATGACGTGGGTAGTGGGCGTCCTCGTAGCGGTAGCGCTTGACCTGGCCGATGTCGCCGTGCGTGCGCGCGGGCAGGCCGAGCATCGTGTCGGAGCCGTCGAGCAGGGCGAGGCGCTGCTCGATCAGGAGCTCCTCGGCGTCCGACATCTTGCAGCCGCGCGCGTCGAACAGCTTGAGGCCGTTGTCGTCGAAGGGGTTGTGGGAGGCGCTCACGACGACGCCCGCGTCGGCCGCGAGCGCGATCACGAGGTGCGCGACGCCCGGCGTGGGGACCACGCCGAGCGTGATCACGTCGGCCCCGCGCGAGGCGAGCCCCGCCGTGACGGCGGCGGCGAGCATGGACGACGAGCGGCGCGTGTCGCACCCGACCACGACGGTCGGCGCCGCGGCGCCCTGGGCCCGAAGGTGCTCCGCCGTGGCGGCGCCGAGCATGAATGCGAAGAGGGCGGTCATGGGGTCCTCGCCAGCACGACCCCTGACGCCGTCGGTTCCGAAGAGGCGTCGCTGAGACATCGCTGCGCAGTCTAGCCCGGGGTGGTGGCCCAGCTCAGTGGAAAAGCCTCATCGCCACGGCGGAGCCCCTGGTCGGCGCGGTGCGCCGGCGCGACGAGCCCGGCCCGGAACGGCGGCCGTGAGCGTCTGGTACGCTCTTCTCATGTCACAGAGCGGCCTGCACCCCGTGCGCGGCAGGGTCATCACGAGCGAGTTCGGTGTCGACGGGTCCTTCCACCATCGTGAAGCCGTCGGCACCGCGTGGATGCTCAACGCCACCGACCGCCCGTACCTGCCGATGACGGGCATCAAGGTCTACCGGCACGGCCTCGTCGAGGCACCTGCCGCGAGCGAGCTCCTGTACGAGACGGAGTTCGCGGCCATCCCGAAGGCCCAGATCCGCTGGCT
>SKWV01000155.1 GCA_007128755.1 Trueperaceae bacterium | reverse complement strand
TCCGCCTTCCGCGAGTTCGACACGGTGTTCGCGCTGACCGGCGGCGGGCCGGGTAGGACCACGAACGTGTTGAGCTTGCTCGTGTACAACGAAGGCATCTCGTCGGCGAACTTGGGCATGGCGAACGCCATCTCCTTCACCATGCTGATCATCGTCGCGATCCTCTCGCTCATCTACATCCGCATGACCCGCCTCAGCGAGATGAGCGAATGAGCGTCGCCCGCCACTCCCAGCCCGTCATCCGGCCCATCAACCACAGGGCGCGAGCGCGCGGAGGGCTCGCGGTGCGCTACGCGTTCCTGTTCGTGTGGCTCCTCATCTGCGTGCTGCCGGTGATCGTGCTGGTGATGGCCTCGTTCAAGGACACCGCGCTCTTCCAGACCATCCCGCAGATCCTCGCGCCGGCCGGCTTCACGCTCGAGAACTACGAGCGCTCCTTCCGGCAGGGCAACTACCTGCACTTCCTGCGCAACAGCATGATCATCTCGTTCAGCTCGCTCATCGTCGTGCTGATCGTCTGCACGCCGATGGCGTACGGCATCACCAAGCTCGCCTCTCCGCGCGCACGCGGCGCCCTCGTCTTCCTGGTACTGAGCACACGCTTCTTGCCCTACGTCGTGCTGGCGCTGCCGCTCTACCTCTTCTTCGCGCGGATCGGCCTCTCCGGCACGTTGACGGGCGTGATCCTGGCGCACCTCGCCATGCAGATGCCGTTCATCGTGTGGCTCATGCTCGGCTTCTTCTCCGGCATCCCGCGCGAGGTCGAAGAGGCGGCCGTCATCGACGGGTGTACGCCGTTCGGGGTGTTCTGGCGCATCTGCCTGCCCATGGTGCTCCCTGGACTCAACGCCGCCGCGATCCTGGCGTTCATCATCTCCTACAACGAGTTCCTGTTCGCCTTCTTCCTCGCCGGGTACGACGCCCAACCGCTGACGGTCGGCATCACCCGGTTCCTCGGCGGCGCCGACGTGGGAGCGCAGTACGGCGTCATGGCCGCGTACGGGAGCCTCATCATCCTCCCGATCATCTTCTTCGCCTTGATCGTCAACCGCTACATCGTGAGCGGCTTGACGCAGGGGGCCGTGAAGGGCTGAACGCGCACGATCGAGCACGCCCGCGACCCGTCGGCATACGGTGCCGACGGGTCGCTCGTCGTGGCCACCGCAGCCGCGTGCGAAGCGCGGGACACGCGTCCAGGAGCATCTCGCTAGACTCGATGTGAGCGGAGCGCCATCGCGAACGGGCGAGACCGTCGCTCGCGGAGCCGTCGACCCGGAAGGGGTGACGCGGAACGGAGACACCTGCATGGACCCAGAGATGCGCGCCTTGGACGGCATCCGCGTGCTCGACCTGTCGCGCTTCATCTCCGGCCCGCACTGCACCATGCTGCTCGCGGACATGGGCGCCGAGGTCATCAAGGTCGAGAGCCCGAAGGGCGAGCTCACGCGCCGCTTCCCTCCGCGCATCGGCGACGACAGCATGTTCTACATGGTGCTCAACCGCAACAAGAAGGGCATCACGCTCGACTGCTGGAGCGACGCCGGCAAGGAGACGCTGCGCGAGCTGATCGCGAAGTCCGACGTGCTCGTGGAGAACTTCCGACCCGGCGTGATGGCGGCCATGGGCTTCTCCTACGACGAGGTCCGTGCCATCAACCCGAGCATCGTGATGGTCTCGGTCTCGGGCTTCGGCCAGGACGGACCGTGGGCGAAGCGCGGCTGTTTCGACGCGATCGCCCAGGCGGCGAGCGGCATGATGAGCGTGACTGGCTGGCCCGAGGGCCCGCCGACGGTGGCCGGCACCTTCGTCGCCGACTACCTGACCGCGATCTACGCCGCGTTCGGCACCGTCGTCGCCCTGCGGCATCGCGAGCGCACGGGGATGGGCCAGTGGCTCGACGCCGCGCTGCTCGACGCCTCCGTCTCCACGCTCATCACCTACCTGCCGACCTACCTCATGACCGGCGTGGTCACCGGCCGCGCCGGCAACGACGATCGGTTCATCAAGCCCGCCACCGCCTACGCGGCGGCGGACGGCCACGTCTACATCTCCGTCGCCACCGAAGCGCACGTGCAGCGCGCCTGGTGCCTCGTGGGCGCCGAACCCCCCGTCGTGCCCCCCGGACCGGAAGGGCGAGCGGCCTGCGCCGTGGAGCTCGCGCGCCTCATCGCGGCGTTCGCCGCCGAGCGCCCGTCGGCCGACGTGGTCGCCGCGTTCGAGGCGCTCGGGATCCCCGTGGCGAAGGTCGCGACGATCGACGAGGTCGCCGTGAACCCGCAGGTCGTCCATCGTGGCCTCATGGAGTACGTCGATCACCCCGTGGCCGGGCAGGTCCCGCTGCCCGCGACGCCGTTCAAGCTCTCGTCCACCCCGGGCACGATCCGGTCGGCGCCGCCCACCCTCGGTCAGCACAACGACGAGGTCTACGAGACCCTGCTCGGTTACGGTCGGGAACGGATCGAGGCCATGAGGGGCGAGGGCGTCATCTAGCGGCCCGTCCGGGCCAGGTAATGTGGGTGGATCACCTGCACGTCGAGGAGGCTTGACCACATGGCTCACATCTACATCCGGCACCGGGTCAGCGACTACGCGAGGTGGAAGTCGGCGTTCGACGCCGCCGCCGAGATGCGCCGGTCCGCCGGGGAGCGTTCGTACCAGATCTTCCGCATGGCCGACGATCCCGACAACGTCATGCTGCTGTTCGACTGGGACACGCTCGACAAGGCGCGCGACTACCTCGACAGTCCGGACCTCAAGGAGGCCATGAGCGAGGCCGGCGTGGTCGACATCCCCGAGGTGCGGTTCCTCCTCGAGGCCGAGAGCGGACGGCCCTAGGCTAGCGCGCCCGGAGGGCGTCGGCCACCACCTCGTGCAAGCCGATCGCGTCGAGCCGACGGAGCGTCTCCCGCCGCCCGGCCCACCACGGTTCCCGTTCCGCGCTCGGCCGGTACGTCGCCGCCACGCGCGACGGCGCGTGGGCGGCGGCAACGGCGACGTCGGCGAAGACCCCGCCGGCGAGCCCGCCCAGCAGGGCCGCCCCGGCGCCCGAGGCGTCGTGCGACGCATGGACCTCGACGTCGAGCCCCGTGGCGTCCGCGATCGCCTGGGCGAACGCCGGATGACGCATGCCACCGCCCGCCGCGCGGACCGCGCCCGCAGGGTCGCCCCCTTCCGTCACCGT
>SKWV01000085.1 GCA_007128755.1 Trueperaceae bacterium | reverse complement strand
CGGCGAAGACCGGCATGCCCTCGGCCAGCGCCCAGAGCCCGCGCGCGGCCCAGAAGCCGGCGCCCTTGCGGCTGGTGATGCCGAGGCGGTTGATGCGGCCGTCCGGGAACACGAAGTTGTAGAACTCGCCGTCGTCGGCCTGCATCGCCATGGTGAACTCGAGCAGGCCGCGCGCCGTGGCGAGCGTGGACGCCTCGGGCCGCTCGCGGTAGTCCCACAGGTAGGCGATGGCGGCGCGGGCGATGTCGTCGATGTCGGTGGCGCCCTCGTCCTCGTCGGCGCGGTGGATGTAGGCGCCGCGCTCGGTGGGGCTCGGCTCGGCGTAGATCCAGACGCCCAGGTGGGGCGTCCCCTCGACGTCGAAGGTGTCGGTCAGGAAGTCCAGGTGCGCGAGGTTGACGCGCCCCGGATCGGCGAGCGCCGGACCCAGGGCGAGGCCGAGCGCGAGCGTCACGATCGTGAGGAGGGGGGCGCGCCGAGGCGCGCCCCCCGTCATGCGTTGGGGCATGCGCTACTCCAAGGTGGCAGAGGCGATCTCCGCCTGACGGTCGCGGGCGTAGCGGATCGCGTCGACGGCGTCGGCCGCCTCGAACGCGCTGTACGTGAGGTGGAAGCGCATGGCGTCGCCGGGGATGAAGTGGTTGGCGGCGCTGGGGCTGACGTCGGCGGTCGCCTCGTAGGTGCCGAACTCCTCGGCCGTCCACTTGAACACGCCGCTGCGGAACTCCTGCGACTCGAACACCCAGGTGTTGCCCGAGAGCCATTCGTCGTAGTCCTCGGCGATCACGGGCGTCTCGTGGGCGAGCTCGGCCACGCCGACGCCCAGGCTCTCGCTGTAGTTGGCGCGCCACGCCTCGGCCGAGGCGAAGATGTACGTCGCGCCCCAGTAGAGCGGGTTCTGGTTGTCGTCGGCGCGGAAGGCCAGGTAGGGCGTGCCGTCGACGCTGGTGACCGCGTCGCGCTCGGCGAAGTAGTCCTCGGCGCTCACGCCGAGCTGGTCGGCCCAGATGAGGCGGCGGAAGACGGGCATGAGGTGGAGCGACTCGGGATCGGCCTGGCTCATGACCCCGGTGGCCATGCTCTGCAGCTTCATGATGTCGCTGTAGCCGCGCAGGCTCACGTCGTTGGTGATCTCCACGTCGCCGCTCGCGTAGACGCGTGTGACGAGGCGCTGGGTGAGGCCGACGAAGCGGTCGCTGGCGTACTCGGCGACGACGGTGACGCGGGCGGGCCCGCCGTCCAGGATGGTGGTCGCGACGTGGCGCATGCCGCCGGCCTCGAGGTTGGTGTACTCCTCGTGCGGCCCGAGCTGCCCGTCGGCCCAGTAGGTGCTCTCGGGGAAGCCGCTGAAGCGGAGGATGCCGATCTCGTTGGCGAGCATCGCCTCGGTGTCGCCGAAGCCGACGATGCGAACCAGGCCGTGCGCTGGGACCTCGACCGTGAAGCCGTCGGCCCGGAGCACGACGGGGTCGTCGCCCTCCATGGTGAACGCGCTCGCGAACGAGGCCGCCTCCATGGGCGCGTCGTCGATCTCGATGACCACGGGACCGGTGGCGAGGAACGAGAGCTCGTCGCCGGCCGAGACGCGGCCGTTGAGGTCGACGTCGTCGATCTGGAAGGCGATCGCCTCGCCGCCTTCGAGGACGCGCAGGCTGCTCCAGTCCATCGGGAACTCGGCGCCGATGTGGTTGCGCAGGGTGAGCAGGTCGATGGAGACGGGAACGGGGCGGTCGGTCGCCCGCTCGACGTTCACCGTGACGGTGCGGGTCTCGGCGAACGCCGTGCCGACGAGCACGATCAGGACGAGGGTGAGGAAGCGCTTCATGGGGTCTCCTTCTCGCGGTTCAGTAGAAGCCGCTGACGATGTCTCGCGCGCGTTGAGCGGCTCGGCGCAACCCCTCTTCGGGGCTCCTGGCGCCTTGCACGACGGCCGCCTCGTACTCGCGGCTGATGGCGGTGAAGATCTCGATGAGGTAGGGCGTGTCGTCCACGCCGCGCGTGAAGGCGTTCTGCCGCAAGAACGGCTGCAGGTTCGGCCGGTCGGCCAGGATGTCGGCGAAGAGCGGGTCCTCCTCCATCCCCAGGCGGTACGGGATCTGCCCGGTGATGCGCATGAACCGGGCGTCGTTCTCCGGGGCCAGGATGAACCGGATGAACTCCCACGAGGCGTCGGCGTGGCGAGAGTTGCTGAAGATGGCGATGTTCTTCGGGTCGCCGTAGGTGAAGACGTCCTCCCCGGCGCGGTGGTCGGGCACGGGCGGTGCGATGAGCGCGAACTCGAAGCCCTCGGGGGCGTTGCGCTCGTAGAACGGCATCGTGAACGGTCCCGCCTGCTCGACGAGCGCGGTGCCGCCGAAGAAGCGGTTCTGCGCCGTCTGCCCCTTCGGGGACAGCCCCTCGCGGAAGAGGGTCGCCAGGAACTCGAACACCTCCTGACCCGCCTGTCCGTCGAAGATCACGGCGCCATCCTCGCCCAACAGCGTCTGCCCGCCGGAGGCGGCGATGTAGAGGGTGTAGAAGTCGAAGAACCGCTGCCACCAGGTGACGTCGACGCTGGGGGCGTAGAGGTGCTTGGCGCCGCCCCAGTGCTCGTGGACGGTGCGGGCCGCGGCGAGGAAGCCGGAGTAGGTGGCGAGTTGCTCCGGCTCGATGCCGGCCTCGGCGAGGAGCGTGACGTTGTAGGCGAACATGACGGGGTTCGCCTTCCAGGGGATCTGGTACACGTGGCCCGTCGGGTGGGTGTAGAGGCCCATCACGCCCTCGCCGGAGCGCTCGGTCATGAACGGCACGAAGCCGTCGAGGGTCTCGTGCTCGAAGAGCCCGCCGGCGTCGACGAACTGGCTGATGGCGCCCGGGTAGATGTTCGCCGCCACGTCGGGCGTGGTGCGGGCGGCGATCGCGGCGAGCAGGACCTCCTCGGTGGAGCGGCTGGCGGGGAGCGGCTGCATGCGGATCTGGATGTCGGGGTTGGCGGCGTTCCAGTCGGTCACGACCTGGGTGGCGAACGCGATCTCCTCGGGGTTCGACGATGGCCAGAAGGTGATGGTGGTCTGGGCCGACGCGGCGCCGAGCGCCAGCAGGGCCAGCAGGGTGAGGGCGCGTATCACGTTGTTCTCCTCATCGAGCGGCGTTCTAGGACGGTGGGTGGTGGATGCATGGGTCCTCCCTCTCCTCTAGCCTTTGACGCCGGTGTTGGCGACGCCCTGGAGGTAGTAGCGTTGGAACACGAGATAGACGACGATCATGGGCATGACGGCGATGAGCGTCGACGCCATGACGGCCCCGACCTGGCCGCCGGCCTGCCCTCCGATGCCGTAGAGGGTCACCATCTGCGTGAGCGTCTGGTAGGCGATGTCGCGGTTGACGAGGGCCGGCCACAGGAAGTCGTTCCAGCCCCCCATGAAGGTGAACACGCCGACGGTGATGAGCACGGGGATCGACAGCGGCCAGATGATGCGGAAGAGGATGGTGAGGTCCGAGGCCCCGTCGACGCGCGCGGCGTCGATGAGCTCCTGCGGGATCGTCAGGAAGTGCTGCCGGAACATGAAGATGCCGAACGCGCTGATCATCCCCGGCACCACCAGCCCCTGGTAGGAGTCGGTCCAGCCGAAGCGGACGATGAGGATGTAGAGCGGGATCAAGAGGAGCTGACCGGGGATCATCATCGTGAGCAGGATGACGTTGAACACGAACTCCCGGCCGAAGAACCGGAGCCGGGCGAGCGCGTAACCGACGATCGACGACAGCACCAGCACGCTCACCGTCTGGAGCCCGTAGACGAGCGCCGAGTTGAAGAGCGCGCGACCGATCGGGATCTGGGTGAACACGGCCCGGTAGTTGTCGAGCGTCGGATCTTGTGGGATCAGGTTCATCGAGTAGAGCTCGCGCGGCCCCTTGATGCTGGTCGAGACCATGTAGAGGAACGGCATCAGGAAGGTGAGCGCGGCGAGCAGCAGCAGGCCGTAGAAGAGCGCGCGCCTGGCGTGGGCGGGCCACCCCTCGAGGCGCCTGGCGAGGGCGTCGTGCATCAGAAACCCGCCTCCCGTTCGAGGTATCGGCGCTGCACGACGGTGACGAGGAAGATCATGAGCGCCAGCACCACGCCGATCGCCGCGGCGTAGCCCATGCGCAGGAACTGGAACGCCTGCTGGTAGAGGTAGAGCACCAGGCTGAGGGTCGCGTCGAGCGGACCGCCGCCCGTCATGACGAAGGGCTCGACGAAGAGCGAGAACCCGCCGATGGTCGAGAGGATCACGACCAGGATGAACGCCGGGTTGAGCAGCGGGAAGGTGATGTGGGCGAAGCGCTGCCAGGCCGTGGCGCCGTTCAGGTGCGCCTCCTCGTAGAGCTGATCCGGGATCGCCTGCAGGGCGGCGAGGAAGATCATGAGGTAGTAGCCGACGTTCTTCCAGGTCGCCATCACGGCGATGCTGGTCATCGCGACCTGCGGGTCCGAGAGCCAGCCGACGGGACCGAGCCCGACTAGGCCGAGGTAGGCGTTGATCAGGCCGTCGTCGGCGTAGAGACGGAGCCACACCAGGCTGATGATCGCGCCCGAGGTGACGAACGGCAGGAAGAACGCGACGCGGAAGAACCCGCGCGCCCGCAGTTGCTGGTTGAGGATCACCGAGAGCAGCAGCGCGATCACGATCTGAGCCGGGATGTGGACCGCCAGGAAGACGCCGGTGTTCATGAGCGCCTTCCAGAAGAGCTCGTCGGAGAAGAGCCGCTCGAAGTTGCGCGTCCCCACGAAGGGGCGTACGTCGCGCACGATGTTCCAGTCGTGCACCGTCAGGTAGAAGGCGAAGCCGAGCGGGTAGGCGGTGAACACCGCGAAGAAGAGGACGTAGGGCAGGGTGAACAGGTAGCCGATCGGGTTCGAGTCCCGGATGCTCCGCCACACCCAGCCGAGGCCGGCGACGGCGCGAGGCGCCTTGGGCGTGGGGGCGTCAGCGCGCGCCATCGCCGCTCCGACTGGTCTCGCGCACCACGAGCTCCGTCGCGAGGACGGTCAGCGCCGGGACGTCGTGCCCGGCGAGGCGCCCCAGCAGGTGGCTCGCGCCGGTGCGGCCGAGCCCTCGTTTGTCGAAGGCGATGGTGCTGAGCGGCGGGACGTGGTGGGCCGCGAGGTGGATGTCGTCGACGCCGAGCAGCGCCACGTCGTCGGGCACGCGCAGGCCGCGCTCGCGCACCGCCCGCAGGGCGCTCATGGCCGCCGGGTCGTTCGCCGCGAACACCGCGTCGGGAGGCGTCGCCAGGGCGCTCAGGACGCGCTGCATGGCCACGAAGCCGCCGTCCCACGAGTCGCCGCCGGCGGCGACGGCCTCGGGCGACAGCTGGCTGCCTGCCTCTTGCAGCGCGCTACGAAAGCCTCCCAAGCGCGCGCGGAAGTTGGGGTTCTCGAGGTTCTCGGCGACGAAGGCGAAGCGCGTGCCGCCCCCAGCGAGCAGGTGCCTGCCCGCCTGGCGGCCGGCGCCGTGGTGGTCGATCACGACCGAGGTGATGCCGTCGAAGGCGTTGTCGATCAGCACGACCGGCAGCGCGGCGTCGCGGAGCTGGGCGAGCACCTGGGGCGCGACGTCGCAGCCGACCACCAGCAACCCGTCGACGCGCCCCTCGCTGGCGAGCTCGAGGAGGTCGTCGCCGCGCTTGAGGCTGCTGATCAGCAGGTGCTTGGCGGCATCCTCGAGCACCTCTTCGATCCCGCCGATGACCTCGGCGTAGAACGGGTTGAGGATGACGGGCGCGTGCCGCGACATGATGGCGACGCCGATGTTGTCCGTGGCGCCGAGCTTGAGGCCGCGGGCGAGCGAGGAGCGGCGGAACCCGAGCGTCTCGCAGGCCGCCAGCACGCGGGCGCGTGTCGCCGGCGCGATGCCGGGGTCGTCGTTCAGGGCCCGCGAGACCGTCGCGATGCCCACGCGCGCATGGCGGGCGACGTCACGGATCGTCGCTCTGGACGAGCGTCTCACTGCGGCCACGGCACCCCCTCCCGACTTCACCTACGTGTTCGGAACCGTTTCCAGCGGCGGTCACGACGCCCCCTACATGGACGCGGACGACGTTTCGGAATCGTTTCCGTACTGTAGGCCGGGCACGTCGGCCTGTCAACGGTCGTCGACCGCTCCCCGCACGCACTGGACCCCACGCGCCGCACCGTGGTGTCATCGCTGCGTGCTGGTCGAGATCTGGTCCGACATCGTCTGCCCCTGGTGCTTCATCGGCAAGCGCCGGTTCGAGCGGGCGCTGGAGCGCTTCGCGGAGCGCGATCGCGTCGAGGTGATCTGGCGGGCCTTCGAGCTCGATCCGGAGGCGGAGCGCGATCCGGGCACCTCCGTCGTCGACGTGCTGGCGGCCAAGTACGGCGGCGGGCGCGAGCAGGCCGAAGCGATGATGGCGCACGTCACCGCCGAGGCGGCCACCGAAGGGCTCAGCTACCGGCTCGACATCGCGCGGCGCGGGAACTCCTTCGATGCGCACCGACTCGCCCACCTCGCGCGCGAGGTGGGCCTCCAGGGGCGGTTCGTCGAGCGCGTGATGCTGGCGTACCTCAGCGAGGGCGCGCCGATCGGCGATCGCGACACGCTCGTCCGCCTCGCCGGCGAGGCCGGGCTGCCGGCCGACCGGGCGGAGGCCGTCCTCACCGGGGACGCCTTCGCGGAGGCCGTGCGCGCCGACGAGCGCCTCGCCCGCCGCATCGGCGTGAACGGCGTGCCGTGCTTCGTGTTCGATCGCGCCACGGGCTGCGCCGGGGCGCAACCGCCTGAGGTGCTCGGGCGCTACCTCCAGGACGCGTTGGACCGTCGCGGCGCGCCGCCGGCCGCCGGTGACGGGTGAGGGCGCGACGCCTCACGGTCGGCACGACCGCGTCGCGGCGCTGCCGGCAGGGCGCTCACCAGGCGCCACCTCGCGCCGAAGCCCTTACGCCCGACGCTTGACCCAGCGCAGCAGGCGCCCTTGTTCGTCCTCCCGCTCCTCGAGCAGCTCGAAGCCGACCTTCTCCAGCACGCGCACCGAGGCCGCGTTGGTGACGAGGCACTCGGCGACGACGGCCTCCACCTCCGGGCGCGCCAACAGCCACGCCACGAAGGCGGCCCCCGCCTCCGTGGCGTAGCCGGCATCGCGCTCCGAGACGTTCGTGGCGTAGCGCACCTCGACCATGCCGCCTACGTCGGGTGGCGCGAGGCAGCCGATCTGCCCCACCGCCTCGCGCCTCGAGCGATCGATCACGGTGCCGGTCCAGGGCCTCGGAGCATCGGGGTCGGCGCGCCGACGCTCGAGCACGGCGGGGAGGTCGGCGAGGTCGTCGGCCAGCCAGCCCGGCCCGAAGCGTACGGGCACGACCTCTGCGTCGAGCTCGAGGTCGACGTAGAAGTCGTCGAGATCGAGCCGCCGCTCGAGCGCCTCGAGGGGGGTGGCGACGATCCACGTGCGGGGAGCGGCGATCACGAAGTCCTCAGGTGTGTTCACGTCGGCTCCTCTCCTGCTCGCGCCGTGACGGGGCGGACGACGGCCGGCAGGGCGAGCGACGCCTTCGCGCACCACCGTACGCTCCGGCCCCATGGCCGCGTCAAGCCGCGTCGTCCTGCGGCCCTGCCGGCGGCGAGGCCCGCTGCCACCAGATCATCCGCCCCTCGTCGCTCGGCGCCTCGCCGAACGAGGCGAACCCGCACTTGCGCAGGACCGCCTGCGACGGCAGGTTCTCCTCGTGCGTCTCCGCGATCACGCGCGTCACGTCGACCTCGGCGTCGAGGACGCCGAGGAGGCACCACAACGCCTCCGTGGCCAACCCTCGGCCGCGCCGCGAGGGCTCGAGACCGTAGCCGACCTCGACCGTGCCGCTCGCGTCCGGCCACGTCTTGCAGCCGATGGTGCCGATGGCGCGCCAGCCCGCACGCTCGACGAGCGTGCCGCCCCAGGGCTCGCCGCGGGGGTCGAGCCGGCGCATCGACAACCAGTTGGCGACGAGCGGGAGCGCCTCACCGGGCCACGTCGACGGGAACACCACGCGGACGCGGCCCCCGCCGAGGTCCATCTCGGCCTCGAGGTGGTCGCGCTCGAGCCGCGCACGCAGGACGTGCGTCGGCGGCCGCACCAGCCACATGCGCCGCGTGGCGGCCACGAGCAGGCCCCGATCCGCGTCCTCGCTCACGGCTCGAATCTACGCTACCGACCACGAGACCGAGGTGTCGATGGCCGTGTCGGCCACCTCGCGGGCCTCCTCCGGCGTCACCTGCGCGTCGAGAGCGAGCAGGGCGGCGCCGTGGAGGTGCACCCACACGGCGAAGCGCTCCTCGGCCGCCGCGTCCGGGTCGCCGTGTCCGAGCGCCGCCACCACGCGCCGCCGCAGGTCGCTGACGAGCGCCCGGCGCGGCCGACCGGCGTCACCGTCCGCCGGTCGGCCGAAGAGCACGCGGTAGTGCTCGGGGAGGGCGAAGGCGGCGTCGAGGTAGGCGTGCGCGACCAGCCGGCGATGGGCGATCGGGTCGACGTCGGCCACCGTCTCGACGGCCTCGAGGAGCGCGCGCGCCGCCGACACCGCCAGCGCGTCGAGGAGCCCGTCCTTGCTCTCGAACTCCGTGTAGAACACCATGGTGGAGCATCCTGCTGCGCGGGCGAGCGGTCGCATCGACAGCCCCTCGGAACCGACGCGCTCCAGCACCTCGCCGGCGACGCGGACGAGCCGCGCCCGGAGCGATGCTCTGCCATCCGCGCGCGCCGCGTCGTACGCGCCCACGTGATCGGTCATGGGACGACAGTATCATGGATGGACGATGTTATGTCGCGATAGCAGATGGTGTGTCCCGCGCTCGGGGTCGAGCACGGCTGCGGCCCGGGTTGTGGCGTTCTCCGCAGCGCCGCCACGTCGCGGCGTGATTTGATAAGCATATGGACCTCGACCGTCGAAGGGGCGCCTCTCCCCTCGCCCGCACCGAACAGCTCCACACCTGGGACGAGCAGCGGCTCCGCCGCTACGCCGTGCAAGCTGCGGCCGAACGCGACGTCGAGCGGCTCTGGCTCCTGTGCGAGGCGTACATGACCCTGCACGGGAAGGCGGGCGTGGCGACCTCCAAGCACACCTACCGCGCCTACCGGCGCGGTGTCGTCGAGCTGGTGACGCTCTGGCAGGGCGAGTCGATCCTCCGCCCGAGTCGCGACGCCGGCACGATGTACGTCCAGCGGCTCCGCGCCGGCGATCGCGAGGACCCCGAGACGCCCGCGGGTCCGCCGCGACGCGGCCGCCCTCCCACCCGCGGCCCGCTCGCCCCCGCCACGGTCGAGCTGCGGGTCGCGGCGGCCCGGATGCTCTACGCGGCGCTGCGCTGGGCCGGCGCCACCGAGCGCGATCCCTTCCGCGACGTCGGGTCGCTGCGCGGCCCGACGCGCGAGGAGGACGTGATGGGCAGCAAGGTCTACACCGAGTTCGAGCTCATCGAGATCCTCGCGCACGCCGCGGACCCTCAGGAACGCGCGATCGTGCTGCTCGGCGCGCACGGCGGCCTGCGCGTGAGTGAGATGCTCGCGCTGCGGTGGGACGAGATCGACCTCGAGGCGAAGCGGCTGCTGGTGCGCGGCGGCAAGGGCGGCAAGGACGGTCTCGTCGGGCTCACGCCGAAGCTCGCGGAGGCGCTGCGAGGCGCCGAGCGCGAGATGCTCGTGGGCGTGCGGCGCGCCACCGTCCTCCAGCTCCGCTCCCAGTTCGGCGTGTACCGGCGGCTGCGCCGGCTGTGCGAGCGCGCCGGCGTCCGCTTCCGCGGCGTCCATGGCCTCCGGCACGCCGCCGGCACGCGGCTCTACCACCAGACGGGCGACCTCGGGCAGGTCCAGGACCACCTCCGCCACGCGACGCTCGACATGGCCCGCCGCTACGCGCGCTCCGATCGGCGTGCGCTCGAACGCTCGCTCGAGTCGTGGGAATGACCCTTGGGCGCGAGGCCGCCCGCGCGTAGACTGAGGACCATGCTCGAGTGGAACGCCATGGCAGGTCCGCCATGAGCGCACGGCTGCGGCGCCGTCTCCGACCAGCTCCCCGGACGCTCCGGCTGCGCGTGGTCGGGCTCGTGATCCTCGTGACGCTCATCGGGATCGCGTCCGTCGCCTGGAACGTGCATCGAGACCGCCAGCTCCTCCTGGCGCAGGCGATCGAGCGGGCACAGCACGCGGCCGAGCATCTGGCGCACGGCATCGATACGGCCATGGGCGTCGCCCTGACCTACGCCTCGCTCCTCGCGGCGTCACCCGGAGCCGAGGCGCGCGACGTCGCCGCATGCGAAGCGTACGCGGCTCGGCTAGCGGCCATCGATCCCGCCTACCCCACGTTGGCCATCAGCGGAACGGACGGCACACCATGGTGCCGGTTCCCCACGTCGGAGGTTCCCCTGAGCTACGCGGGCGCGCCCTGGTTCGAGCGGGTGGTCAGCACAGGCATCCCCGCGGTGAGCGGCTTCGCCGTCGGCCGCCTCAGCGGCGTGTCGATGCTGATCGCGGCGGTGCCGGTCCTGCGCGAAGGCCTCGTGCTGGGCGTGGCCACCGCGAGCTGGGTGACGAGCGCGCTCGCCGATCACGACCACCTCGACGACCTCCCGACGGGGTCCGGCGCTCTGGTCGTCGACCGCGAGGGCGTCGTCGTCACCAGCACACCCTTCGACGGATGGATCGGCAGGCGCCTCGTGCCGGGATCTGGCGCCGAGATCGCGCTCGCCCACATCGGCTCGACCTCCCCGCCGGTGCTCGTGGGCCCGCACCTCCACGTCGCCGCCGCGGCGGAGCACGCCGACGTCGTGGTGCAGGTCCCCGCCTCAGGCGTCTACGGGCCGGCCACCGAGCTCGCCTGGCGCAGCCTCTCCCAAGGGGCGGCGACGATGGCGATCGCGCTCCTGCTGCTCCTGATCGCGCTCGACCGCTGGGTCCTGCGGCCGGTCGTGACGATGAACGAGACCGTCTTCCGCATCGCCGGTGGCGACCTGGGCGCGCGGACGGGTCTGGCGCACCGTGACGACGAGCTCGGGACCCTGGCGCTGGCGCTCGACACCATGGCGCACGATCTCGAGGCGCAACGCTCCGCCACGGACCGCCTCACCGCCCAGCTCGCCGAGCGCTCCGAACGCCTCAGGATGCTGATGGAACACAGCCCGTCGCTGGTGATGATCTTCGACCCAGCGGGCCGCTTCCTCGCGGTCAGCGACCGCGCCGCCGCCGTGTTGCAGCGATCGCCGCAGGAGATCATCGACAGCTCCTACGCCGACCTCTTGCCCGGGCGGTTCGCCGCCGAGATGGCCACGCGCTTCGACGAGGTGCGTCGCGGCACGCCGGTGCGGGCCGACGACACGCTCGAGGTCGGCGGCGTGGAGCGCACCTACCACACCGATCTCTTCCCCATCCTCGACGGGAGCGGCGCCGTCGTCGCCATCGGCGCGCTCGCGACGGACGTCACCAGCGAGCGCCGCCACGCCGAGGAGCTGGAGCGCGTCGCCGCGACGGACCCCCTGACCGGACTGGCGAACCGGCGTGCGTTCACCAGCCACGTCGACCGCGTGATCGCGCGGGCCGAGCGGGCGGGCCACATCGTCGCCGTGGGCTACCTCGATCTCGACGGCTTCAAGGAGATCAACGACACCTTCGGGCACGAGGCGGGCGACGCCGTCCTGGCCGAGGTCGGGCGGCGGCTCGACGACGTCACGCGCGCGGGCGAGCTGGTCGCGCGGTTGGGGGGCGACGAGTTCACCCTCTGCCTCGAGCGCGTCGACGATCGCGAGGCCATCGCCGCCGCCGGCCGTCGTGTGCTCGGCGTCTTCGACGAGCCGTTCGTCGCCGCGGGCACGGCGGTGCGACTCTCCGCCAGCATGGGGATGGCGGTCGCCCCCGACGGCGGCCTCGACGCCGAGACCCTCCT
>SKWV01000300.1 GCA_007128755.1 Trueperaceae bacterium | reverse complement strand
GTCACGAACGCCTGGAACGAGCCGTTGGTGGGCGCCCAGGCGACGCGCCCGCGGTAGCGAGGGTCGACGAGGTCGAAGACGCTCTCCGGGAGCGCGCCTGCGGCGGTGCGCCCGGGCGAGTAGGCGAGCGTGCGTGCACGGCCGCTGGTCGCCACCCAGAGGCCGCCGGCGCTGGTGTAGATGCCGGGTAGATCGGCCGACAACGCCGTCGGGACCGGGCGGAAGCGGCCGGCGAGCGAGAGCGCGCCGAGCGCCCCCGCGTCCTGTCCCCAGAACACGTCGGCCGGGCTGGCGCGGCCCTCCTCGAGGATGAGGACGGCGAGTTGGGCGGTGTCGCCGTAGCGGACGGCGACGCTGATGCCCGTCTCGGCGGTGAAGCGATCGAGCAGGGGCTGCACGAGTCCCTCGCCGCGACCGGAGTAGAGCGTGAGGCTCTGCGCCAGGCCGTGGCCCACGACGCCCAGGAGCACGGTCAGGACGAGCGCGAGGCGTAGCATGGAGAGGTTCCTTCCGAGCGCCCGCGAGCGCTCATGTGGGGGTGCTGAATCCCGAGTGGAACACTCGGGATTACTGCATCGATGCTACGCGGCGGCGCCGGCAGCGTCAAGGGGCACGGGCCCCCGCAGCGTGCCCGCCTATACTGCCCCATGCACCGCCTCAGTGACGATGCGTTCGTTCGCGCCCACACCTTCCTCGCTCAGCAGGCCCGGCCCCTCGAACTCGCCGTCTTCGAGCGCACCTTCCTCGACGGGCCCACGTGGCGCGTCATCGACGAGCTGCAGGCGTTCCAGAACCCCGACGGCGGCTTCGGGCACGGTCTCGAGCCGGACGCGCTCACGCCCGTCTCCGGCGCCCTGGCCACGAGCGTCGCCCTGCGTCGGCTCGCCGAGGTCGAAGCGCCGGGCGACCACCCGGTGATCGTGGCCGCCGCCGACTACCTGCGCGCGACGCTCGTGCCGCACGAGCGCGTCTGGCGCATCGTGCCCGCCGAGACGGAGGAGGCGCCGCACGCGCCCCATTGGGACGCGGATGGTCTCGCGGAGCGCTTCAACGGCTTCCGCATCAACCCGAAGGCCGACGTCCTGGCGCAGCTCTACAGCCTCCGCGCCGACGACGACGGCTGGCTCGACGCGCTCGCCGAGGAGGTCGTTCGCGACCTCGAGGGGTCGGCCGCGGCCGGCGAGGCGTTCGGCATGCACGACGTGATCGCGGCGGTCGCCCTGCTCGACGCGCCGGACCTCCCGGTCGCGGTGCGACTCCGGCTGCACGAGGTCCTCGTGGACGCGGTCGACGCCTCGGTCGAGCGGGAGCCTTCGCGCTGGAGCGAGTACACCCTGCGACCGTTGGCCGTCGCGCCGCGTCCGGGCAGCGCCTTCGCGGGTCGGCTCGCCGAGGCGGTCGAGGCGAACCTCGACTACCTGATCGACGAACAGAGCGACGACGGCGGCTGGTGGCCGACCTGGGACTGGGGGCGCGACGACGAGGCATGGGCGCGGCAGCGCGTCGCCTGGGCGGGGGTCCTGACGCTGGATGCGCTCTTGCGACTTCGCGCCTACGACCGGATCGACACGCCGGGATAGCGTCGCGGGAGTCGCGGGAGTCGCGGGAGTCGCGGCGCGCCGGCGGTCACACGCGCCCACACGCTCGGGCCGGTCAGGCCGAACCGGCCCGCAGGATCCCGACCACCGTCCGCCACGGCACCACCTGATCGGCGAAGCGCGTCCGGTAGCGGCGCGCCACGTCGTGGGTACGGTCCGGCGCCAGCCGGGCGGCGAGCGCCGCGGCGTACGCGCCCGGCGCGGCTTCGGTGCCGAACCAGCGATCGACCGCGCGCGCGGCGATGCGCTGGTCGACCTGCACGATCACGTCGTGATGCGTCGCGACCGTCAGCCCCGCCGCGTCGGCGAGCGCGAGCAGCCGCGCCGGCGTCCAGGCGTCCGGCCGCGCGTAGAGCGCCTCCTCGGCCTGGGCGACGACTCGTCCGAGCTCCTCGTCACCCGACCAGTCCACCAGGGCGGAGAGCCGCTGCGAGCGCGAGGCGTCGACCTCGGCCAGCAGCAGGCGTCCGCCGGGCGTCAGCCAGGTGGCGAGCTCGCGGAGCCAGGCCGCCTCGTCGTCGACCTCGCCCAGGGCGTCGCGGGCCACGATGCGGTCGTAGCGCAGGCGCTCGGGCGCCGCGGCCGACACCGCCGCCGGCACGTCGGCCACGTCGGCCACGAGCACCACCGGACGGCGGAGCTCGTCGAGCCGCTCCGCCCCCTGGCGCAGCGCGAGCGCGTGCGCCTCCTCCTGCACGACGGCCCAGACCTGTCCCTCGGGGGTGAGGCGGAGCGCCTCCCACGTGAGCAGGCCCGTGCCCGCCGCGACGTCGAGCACCACGTGGTGGCGTTGGATGCGCGCGAGCTCGACCATCGCCTCGCGCACGCGGGCGAGGCGCTCGCCGGCGTTCGAGACCGTGCGCTCGAGCCAGCGCGTCTGCGCGCGATCGTCCGGCCCGTGGGTGAGGACCTCCACGGGCGCGCGCGCGCCCTCCTCGAGCATCGCGGCGAGCTGCGCCTCGCGCCGGCGGTCGACGTCGTCGCGCACCGCGCGCTCGGCGCCCTGATCGGACGGCCGGTAGAAGACCTTCCCCTGCAAGGCGGTGGGGAGGTACTGCTGCGCGACCCAGTGGTCGCGGTAGGCGTGCGGATACGCGTAGCCGGCGCCGTGCCCGAAGCCCTCGGCGTCGCGGTTGCCGTCGCGCAGATGGTTCGGCACCTCGGCCTCGCGTTCGCGCCTGACGGCCTCGAGCGCGTCGAAGAAGCCCATGGTGCTGTTCGACTTGGGCGCCGTGGCGAGGTAGATGGTCGCCTGGGCGAGGTGGTAGCGGCCCTCGGGCAGGCCGACGTAGTCGTACGCCTGCGCCGCGCTCATGACCACCGACAGCGCCTGCGGGTCGGCGAGGCCGATGTCCTCGCTGGCGAGGATGATCAGCCGCCTCAGGATGAAGCGCGGGTCCTCGCCGGCGTAGACCATCTTGGCGAGCCAGTAGAGCGCGGCGTCGGCGTCGGAGCCGCGCACGCTCTTGATGAACGCGCTGATGGTGTCGAAGTGCGCGTCGCCCTCCTTGTCGTAGAGGACGGCCCGCTGCTGGATCGACTCCTCGGCCACGTCGCGCGTGATGCGCACGCGGCCGGCGGCGTCGGGACG
>SKWV01000429.1 GCA_007128755.1 Trueperaceae bacterium | reverse complement strand
TTGATGACCACGAAAGAGAAGAAACTGATCAAGATCAGTGTCGGGAACGCATAGACGAGCCTGCGCAGGATGAACGCCGTCATGGAATCCTCATCGAGTCACCGTCCGAACGGCCGCCGTGGGGCGGGACGCTGGGAAGTGCGGAGGTCCCGCACTTCCCAGCGTCGTCGTCATGTCGGGTCTAGCGGTTCCAGGCGCGGTCCTGGTACGCCTGTTCGGTCGGGATGCGGTCGGTGAACCTAGGGGCGACCTGCTCGTCGGTGGCCGTCCAGGCGATCCACGGCATCATCTCCATGCCCCACTCGTACATGAAGGTGGGCAGGTCGTCGGGGACGTTGCGGAGCCGCTTGTGGACGGCCAGGCCGCCACGGGCCTCGTAGCCGCCGAGGGTGTAGATGTTGTCGGTGTGCAGCTGGAGGGCCTCGTGCAGGAGCTCGGTCCGGCGGGTCGCGTCGGTCTCGAAGTTGACCTCCTGGACGATCTCCGCGAGGCGCTCCTCGAAGGGCAGGAGCACGCGCTCGCCCGGGCCGGCCTGGTGCCAGTCGGGCTCGTCGAGGCTGGCCGGGAGGTACACGCCGGCGTGGACGTCGGGGGTCGGCTGGTCGACGCGTTGCGAGACCATGTCGAAGTTGCCGGCGTCGATCCGGCTCAGGTACGTCGGCCCCGGCACGACGCGCAGGCGCAGGTCGATGCCGACGTCACGGAACAGCGACACCATGGCCTGCGCCATCTCGGTCGCGGCCTGCGCGTCTTCGTTCATGAGCGCTTCGATGATCAGGTTGGTGCCGGCGACCTCGGTGCCTTCGGGCCAGTTGAGGATGCCGTCGCCGTCGGTGTCGCGGAAGCCGAGCTCGGCCAGGATCTCCCTCGAGAGGTCCGGGTCGAAGCGTTGGGCTTCGATGTCGACCAGGTCGGCGTCGTAGAAGGGCGAGCCCGACGGGAAGCCGCCGTACCAGGCCTGCGTGAGCGGGCCCGGGAACGCGGCGGTGGCGAGGCCGTCGCGATCGATCGCGTGCGACAGCGCCTGACGGAACTCGAACGTCCGGAACATCTGCCGCAGCGCCCGCTCGCGTGGCGTGTTGGCGCCGAACTCCTCGGAGAAGTTCATGAGCATGCGGTAGCCGATGCGGAAGTCCTCGAACTTCAGGTTGAAGTGCGAATCGGGCGCCTGGGCGGCCTCGTTCACCATGCTGAAGATCTGCGGGTTCTCGACGTTGTCGCGGTCACCCGTGTCGGCGATCAGGTTGAAGGTGCGCTGCTCGCCGCTCGTCGCCTCGGCGTACCAGACTTCACTGTGATACGGCAGCTGGTTGCCGTCCTCGTCGACCTGCCAGTAGTAGGGGTTGCGGACGAGGATGAGCTGCTCGCCGGGCTGGTAGAGCACCGGGATGAACGCGCCCATGGTCACGATGGGCAGGTCCTGCGGTGCCGCCGAGGTCAACAGGTCGGTGTAGGAGCGTCCCGGGCTGTAGGTCGGGTGGAAGGCGGAGAAGACGTGCTTCGGCATGACGGAGAACTGCAGGTAGCCCATGCGGTAGAAGGCGGCCACCGGGTACGCGGCTCCGAACGTGAAGCGGATCGTGTAGTCGTCGAGCTGCTCGAGGGTGGTGGGGGCGTCGCCGAAGGTCCAGGCGCTCGATCCCGCCCAGCTCGGGACGTTCGGGTCCATGATGTAGTCGTTGAAGGTGAACAGCACGTCCTCGGCGGTGAAGGGGTGGCCGTCGGACCAGCGCGCACCCTCGATGAGGCTCATGGTGAGCTGGGTGCCGTCGTCGGACCACTCCCAGCTCTTCGCCAGCATCGGTGCCGGCTCGGGCTCCTCCATCATCCACATCGGGAAGAGGTCGACCAGCCACGCCTGGACCATCTCGTTCACGCCGAACCAGCCCTGGGTCTGGCCGGCGCCCCAGTTCCAGCTCTCGGTGGGCACGGCGAAGGTGTCGCGCCACACGCCGCCGTAGTCGCCGGTGCCGTCGACCATCTGGCCGCGCTTGATGATGCGCGGCTCGTTCGGCAGGCGCTCCTCGACGGGCGGCAGCAGGCCGGCCTCGACGAGCTCGGCCAGCTCGGGCGCCTCGGCGTAGGAGGGGAGGGCTTCGTAGCCCACGATGTCCTGCATCTGCAGGGTCCCGCGGAGGGATCGGTCGGCGTCCTGCGCCACCCCGATCTGCAGCAAGTAGCCTCCCACGAGGAAGATGGCGAGGAGAAGTGGCCTCGGTCGTAGCATCTGGTGTCTCCTTACGGCCCGGCAGTCCTGGTGTCTAGGGCACGCGTGGGTCGAGCAGCGACACCCCCCTTCCAGGTCGGGCGCGGAACACCGCCGACGCGGCGTGCGTCGCGCCGGTCCGTCCGGGGGCGTCCGATTCCTGCGGGATCCATGGAGGCAAGGTAGGTAGGTCGAGCGCGCCATCGAGCCGGCTGCGCCGCACTTCGCGGGGGCGGAAGCGGACGTGGAGACACGGGAACGCACGCAGGACATCGGTGCGCGCCTGAGGCGAAGCCACCCGACCCGTCCAGCGTGTCCGTTGCATCATCGACGCCGCCTCTACTCCAGGACGCATAGCCCTACGACGAAGCGCTCCCCCGCATGTGAACGCCCACACTGTAGCACGGCGAGCCGTGCCGGCCACGGAACCTGCCCCGATCCGCGACGCTCGAGTCGACCAGAGGCGTCTGGGACGAACGCGCCACCATCGCGTCCGGGGACGCCCTCCCGCGGTCACGTGCGGCCGTGGCCGGGTGCGACGGCGCGCCGTGGCGCGGTACGCGACGCGGCATCCGTGCTACCATGTGAGCGCTCACACGGCACCGTTCGCGAACCGTTCACGGCTGGAGATGCGATGGCGGAGAACGCTCGATCGGGAGGCAGGGTCAGGAAACCGACGCTCGAGGACGTCGCGCGCTGCGCCGACGTCTCCTACCAGACCGTCTCCCGTGTCATCAACGACCAGCCGAGCGTCGCCGAAGCGACGCGGCTCCGCGTGCTGCGGGCGATCGAGAAGCTCGACTACCGGCCCAACCGCACGGCGAGGAGCCTCGTCACGCGCCGGTCGAACGCCGTCGGGATCGTCTCGTTCGGCGCTACGTACTACGGCCCCACGCAGATGCTGGTGCACATCGAGACCGCGCTCAAGGGGCGGGGCTACAGCCTGACGTTCACCACCGTGGATGGCGGGTCGCTCGCGGCGATGCGTCACGCCATCGGCGCCTTCACGAGCCAGAACTACGACGGTGTCGTGATGATCACGCCCGTCAGCGACTTCGACATCGCCTCGGTGGTCGCGCTGTGCGGCGACACCCCGTTCGTGATGATCGACGTCGATCCCGGCGAGCGTGTGCACTCCGTCGCCATCGCCCAAGCGCATGGCGCCACGCTCGCCGCCGAGCACCTCATCGCCCTCGGGCACCGATCGTTCTGCGAGATCAGCGGGCCGCTCGTGTGGCACGACGCCCGCCTGCGCCACGAGAGCTGGATGACCGCCGTACGGGCCGCCGGGTTCACGCCCGGCCCCAGCCTCGAGAGCGACTGGACGGCGGCGGGCGGCTTCTCGGCGACGCGGCGACTGCTCGACATGGGCGTCGCGTTCACGGCGCTCTCGGTCGGCAACGACCAGATGGCGCTCGGCGCGATCCGCGCCCTGCGCGACGCCGGTCTCCGCGTTCCCGAGGACGTCTCCGTCGTCGGGTTCGACGACGTGCCCGAGGCCGCCTACTTCGACCCGCCCCTCACCACCGTGCGTCAGGACTTCGAAGCCCTCGGGGAGCAGACCGTCGAGTACCTCGTCGCGTTGATCGCGTCGCCCACCATCGCGCCGCATCAGCGTGTGCTCTACCCGCAGTTCGTCGTTCGCTCGAGCACCGCGCCGCCGCGCGATCCGTGAAGCGTCCGGCCCCCATCCGCGCTCAGGTCGAGCCGCGTGACAGGGCCAGGAGCGCCACGCCGACGACCATCGCGACCGCCGCCGCCCCACGCCGCGCCCCCTCCCCCTCCGCGAGGAAGCGCGAGCCGATCAGCGTCGCGAACAGGATGCTGAGCTCGCGCGTCGGGGCGACGAGGCTGATGGGCGCGTGCTGCATGGCGCTCAGCACGAGGACGTAGGCGAGCGGCGACAAGACGGCGACGCCGATGACCTCGAGGCGATACGCGCTCCAGGTGGCGCGGATCTCGGCCCGGCGCCGCAGCGCCAGCGGCGTCAACAGCACCACCCGGGAGGCCTCCGCCGCGACCAGGAAGAGCAGCGGCGAGGCGCCGAGGTGCGCGACCGCGTAGCCGTCCCAGACCGTGTACGAGGCGATGAACGCGCCGGTGAGCAGCCCGTAGCCGATCGCCGTCCTGCGTGTGCGGTCGGGCGCGCGCCGCCCGCCGCTGAGCACGAACACGCCGACGACGACCAGGAGCGTGCCCAGGAGCGCCTGAGGCGCCGGCCGCTCGCCCAGGAGCACGATCGCCAGCGCGGTCGCGAGCGCCGGCCCGCTCCCGCGCGCGAGCGGGTACACCAGCGAGAGGTCTCCGACGCGATAGCCACGCTGGAGGAACACGAAGTAGCCGACGTGGAGCACGCCGGAGCCGAGCGCGAAGGCCAGGTGCGTGCTCGTGAAGGCCGGGCGGAAGTGAGCCATCCAAGCGATGGCGATCGGGACGTACAGACACAGCGTCACGACGGAGAAGAGCCACACGAAGCCGACGCCGCCGGCGCCGCGCTTCGCCAGGAGGTTCCAGGTGGCGTGCAGGACCGCCGAGCCCACGACCAGGGCGAGGGCCAGGATCGTCAAGCGGTGTCGTCCTCAGGCACCGGGCCCCATGAGGCCCGGAGGACCAGCCAGGTGCGCGCGCCGTCGCTGGGCGAGGAGCCACGCGTACAGGCGCGGGTCGGCGTAGGCGCGATCCCAGCTGTCGTGGCCGACGCCGGGGTAGAGCGTCAGTCGCACGTTGCCTCCGCATGCCTCGAGGGTGTCGATGAGCGCACGGCTCGCGTCGGCGGGGACGACCTCGTCCTCCTCGCCGTGGAACGCCCAGACCGGCACGTGGCGGATGGCAGCCACCGGCGAAGGATCGCCCTCGGGCCAGGTGTGGTAGCCGCACACGGGTGCGATGGCCGCGAAGCGATCGGGCCGCGCCACCGCGAGGTGCCAGGTTCCGGCGCCGCCCATGCTCATGCCGCTCAGGTAGACGCGGTCCGGGTCGACCGCGTGCTCGCGCAGCAGCGCCTCGACGAAGGCCTCCAGGACGTCGAGCCGCTGTGACCACTCGGTGCCCGTCGGACACTGCGGCGAGGCGACGGGGAACGGCACGTCGAGGCCAGCGTCGAGCAGCCGGGGGAGCCCGTGCAGGCGCACGAGGTCGAGGTCGGTGCCGCGCTCGCCCGAGCCGTGCAGGAAGATCAGCAGCGCTCGCGCCTCGGTGGTCGCTCCCTGACGGGGGTCGAAGAACAGGTACGGCGCTCGGTCGTGCTCGGAGAGGACGGCCTGCAACTCCTGCTGTCTCGGTGCCACCTCGGCGTACCCCGTCTCCGAGCCCGATGTCGGGCTCACGGACATCGTGGCATGCCGGCGCCGGGCGGGGCCGGAGCTCGCCGTGCGCAACGCGTTCGGCACGGCCGGGTCGACGCGCTAGGGTGCCCGGCGACGGCGCGGCGCCGGTGGTGGGCCCCGCGCTGCCCAGAGAGGATGCCATGGACGCCATGACGGCCTACGGCGGCAACGACCTCATGAACGTGGTCATGGCCATCGCCTACGCGACCCGGCGGGACGTCTTCCAGGGATCCGGCGCCAGTCGCGGCGTCGCCTACGCGTTCGACGTGGCCGACGTGCCCGTCGTCCGGCTCGTGGCCCACGAGACGGACCACAACCTCGTGATCGACCTGAAGCGCGTGCGGATCGAGGTCCGGGGCGGCGTGATCAACGTCGCCAGGACGCTGGCCCTGCAGGCGACCGGCACGCTCGCCCTCCGCGAGGGCCGGCTGTCGCTGACCGGCCTCCGCGTCACCACCGGCGCGAAGGGCGTCTTCGACCGAGTCGTGGTGGGCCTGATCGACTCCCGGATCGTCCCGCGGATCGTCGAGGCGCTGGCGGCGGTGCCGATCCCGCAGCTCACGCACGTGTTCGGTCGCGACCTCGCGGCCGCGCTCGGGACCGTCGAGGTGATCGACGGGCCGGCACTCCGCGCGGGGGCGAGCATCGTCGGCCGCCCCGACGTCGTCGCGGCGGACCCGCCGTCTCCGGCCGACGTCGACGCGCTGAACGGCGAAGGCGGCGACAGCGCCCGGCTGATCGCGCTGGCGTCGGCCGGCGCGCTGAACGTCCTCATGCAGGCCCTGGTGCCCCCGATCGCCCACGCGTTCGACCGACGCGGAGGAGCGTCACGGTTCGGCGCCGGCATCAGAGGCGTCATCAGGGCGACGACCCCCGCGCTGGACGTCTGCGAGGGCCGCGGCACGGCCGCCACGACGGTCTCGTTCACCGACCTGCAGGGCGGCATCCGGCTGCCGGTCAAGGGCTGGACCTGGGTGCGCTTGCCATCGCCCGTCACCGAGGTCGCCATCGCGCACACGCTGTCGGCGTCCGGCGACCGTGGCCTGATCACGCTCACGCACGTCGAGCGGATCGACGTGTCGCTCTCGTTGCCGAGGGTGCTCGCGCCCGTCGAGAGGATCGTGCGAGGCTTGCTCAACGGGACCCTCTCGCGGTTCCGCGGTCAGATCGACGAGGCGGTGAGCGGCAGAGCCTTCACGCTCTTCGAGCTGCCCGCCACGGTTCCCGGCACCGGCATGGCGGCCGACGTCTCCTTCGCCTCGGAGGGGCTCTCGTACCGCGAGGGATCGGTGCGGGCGGCGGTGCGGGTTCGGCTGCGTGATGAGGGGGTGTCGTGACGGTGATCGTGAGCGTCGTCGAGCGCCTCTTCGTGGCGTTCGGCGCTTCGAGCGCAGGCGGTATCATCCGAGCGGCCGTCCTCGACGCCCAGGACGAGACAGGGGCCGTACCCGGTCTCGATGGACGACGCGCCGGAGGTGATCGAGCATAGGGTTCTTCGCCGATTACACGGCGCGTGCCGCCACGGCCTGGTTCTTGGGGTTCTTCCCGTTCTTCGAGATCTACGTCGCGGTGCCGGCGGCGTTCGCTCTGGGACTCGACGCGGTGTCCGCCGTCGTGTGGCCGGTGCTGGGCAACGTGACGCCGGTCTTCCTCATCGTGTTCGGGTACGAGCAGCTCATGCGCATCGAGGGTGTGCGTCGGTGGCTGCAAGGCCGCCGTTCGGAGCGGTTCGAGCGCTGGATCGGTCGCTATGGCGCGCCGTTCGTGTTGCTGGTGACGCCGTGGATCGGCGTCTGGGCGGTGGCCGTGACGGCGATGGCCCTGGGCATGAACCGCACCACGCTGTGGGTGTACGCCTCCGTCAGCATCACGGCCTATGCCATCGCGATCGCGGCGGCCATCACCTTCGGCTTCGGCTTGACGGATCGGGGCTGACCGCCGGCGCTGGTGGCCGGCGCGCCCCGTCCTCACCCGTCGACCGGATCCCGCCGCAGCAGCTGCCCTCGGCCCGCCTCACCGGTGAAGCGCCCGTCCTCGACCTGCACCACGCCCCGCACGCTCACCATGTCGGCGCGGCCGTCGATCTCGAACCCCTCGAAGCCGCTGTAGTCGACGGGCATCGCCTGGTTCGCGGCGCGGATCGTGCTGCGCTGCGCAGGGTCCCAGACGACGAGATCGGCATCGGCACCCACCGCGATCGCGCCCTTGCGCGGGAAGAGCCCGAAGAGCTTCGCCGCGTTCGTGCTCGCGCTCGCCACGAAGCGGTGCAGGTCGAGCGACCCGCGCGACACGCCGTAGGTGTAGAGCAGCTTGACGCGCTCCTCGATGCCGGGGATGCCGTTGGGGATCCTGGTGAAGTCGTCCCTGCCCATGTCCTTCTGACCCGCGAAGTCGAACGGGGCGTGGTCGGTGCCGACGGTATCGATGAGGCCGGCCTCGAGCGCGTGCCAGAGGGAGCGGGCGTCGGCCTTCGTGCGCAGCGGCGGCGACATCACGTACTTGGCGCCCTCGAAGTCGGGGCGTTCGGCATAGCTCGCGTCGAGCAGCAGGTGAGGCGCCACGACCTCGATGGCGAGAGAGACGCCCCGGCGGCGCGCCGCGATCGCGGCCTCGAGCGCCGCCTCGCACGACAGGTGCACCACGTACCCGCGTGCGCCCGTCGCCTCCAAGAAGGTGGCGAAGTGGTGCACGCCGTCGGCCTCGACCCGGACGGGCCGGCTGGGCTCGTGCCACTCGGGGCCGGTCTTGCCCTCGGCGAGCAGCTTCTGCTGGAGCTTGGCGACCAGGTCGGCGTTCTCGGTGTGGGCCGTGGTGATGACCCCCAGCTCACGCGCGAGGGAGAGGGCGCCGAACAGCTCGTCGTCGTAGACGCCGAAGAAGTCCTTGTAGGCGAGGAACACCTTGAAGGAGGTGGTGCCGTCGCCGACGACCTCACGCAGTTGCTCGGCCGCTCGCTCGTCGAAGCGCGGCACCGCCATGTGGAAGGCGTAGTCACAGGCGCTCTGACCGTCGGCCATGCCCTTCCACGCCTCGTAGCCCTCGAGCAGGTCGTCGCCGCGGCTGGGCGCGCACATCTCGATGAACGTGGTGGTGCCGCCGACGAGCGCCGCCTGGGACGCGCTGGCGTGGGTGTCCTTGGCGAAGGTGCCCATGAACGGCAGGTGGACGTGCACGTGCGGGTCGATGAAGCCGGGGAAGACGTACTTGCCGCTCGCATCGACCACGGTCGCGTCGGGCGGGGCCTCGAGGGCCGCCCCTATGCGGGTGATGGTCTCGCCTTCGCAGTAGACGTCGGCGTGCATGCGCCCGTCCGCGGTGACGATCTCGCCGTTCTTGATGAGCAGGCTCACGGATGACCTCCCAGGGTCGGTGGAGCGCGTGGCGTCGTGTGCTAGTGGATGTCGATCCCGACCTCGTCGCGGTAGCGCTGCATCGCGTCCCACTCCAGCACCTCGGGCCGCTCGCGCATGAGCTGGTTCCAGGTGACGCTCGCGCGGCCGGAGGGAAGGGTGACCATCTCGATGCAGTCGTCGACGGGGCAGACCAGCGAGCAGAGGTTGCAGCCGACGCAGTCGTCTTCGCGCACCACCGGCATCGCCTTGGCCGGCCCGGCGTAGTGCGCGGGATCGATGCGCGCGCCGTCGACGGTGAGGTCGATGCACTGGTGCGCCGCCTCTTCGCAGGCGACGTAGCAGAGGTTGCAGTTGATGCACGTCTCGTGGTCGATGCGCGCGACGGCGCGGTGGGCGAGGTCGAGGTCGCCGAAGGCGCTGATGCGCGGGACGCTCGCGCCGACGATCTCCCGGACCGACGCGATGCCCTTGTCGTCGAGCCAGCGCGAGAGGCCGTCGGTGAGGTCGTCGATGATGCGGAAGCCGTAGTGCATGACCGCCGTGCAGACCTGCAGGCTGGTGGCGCCGAGGAGCAGGAACTCGGCGGCGTCGCGCCAGGTCTCGATGCCGCCCATGCCGCTGATGGGCGTGCGGGAGCGCCGGACCTCGTCCAGGCCGGCCACGGCCGAGAGCATGTGCAGCGCGATCGGCTTGACCGCCTGCCCCGCGTAGCCGCCGTGGCTCCCCTTACCCCCGATGTTCGGGCGGAGCTCGAAGGAGTCGAGGTCGACGCCGACGATCGAGTTGATGGTGTTGATGAGCGACAAGGCGTGGGCGCGTCCCTCGAGCGCCGCGCGCGCCGGCACCGTCACGTCGGTGACGTTCGGCGTGAGCTTCACGATGACGGGGATGCTCGCCACCTCGGTGACCCAGCTCGTTATCATGCTGCAGTACTCCGGCACCTGCCCGACGGCCGCGCCCATCCCGCGCTCCGACATGCCGTGCGGGCAGCCGTAGTTGAGCTCGATGCCGTCGGCGCCGGTGTCCTCGATCTTGTGGACGATGTCGGCCCACGCCTCGGCGGTGGATCCGACCATCGCCGACACGATCATCGCCCGGTCGGGCCACAGGCGCTTCACCTCGGCGATCTCACGGAGGTTGACGTCGAGCGGGCGGTCGCTGATGAGCTCGACGTTGTTGATCGCGACGAGCCGACGCCCGCCGACGTTCAGCGCACCGTAGCGGCTCGACACGTTGAGCACGGGCTCGCCGATGGTCTTCCAGACGGCGCCGCCCCACCCGTACTCGAACGCCTTGTTCACCTGGTAGCCGCTGTTCGTCGGCGGCGCCGAGGCGAGCCAGAAGGGGTTGGGGCTCCTGATGCCGGCGAAATTGGTCGTGAGGTCGGCCATCTACGCGCTCCCTCCGGCGGCGACCGCGACCGTGGCCGTGAGCTGTGCGTGGATGGCGCGCGCGGCGACCTTGCCGTCCTCCACCGCCGTCACGGTCATCGCTTGTCCGGTGGCGCGCACGCAGTCGCCGCCCGCGAACACCTTCGGGTGAGCGGTGCGACCGTCGGCGTCCACGTCGAGGTAGCCGCGGGTGGTGGCGAGCCCGAACGCGGCCGCGAGCCCGGCGGGCTTCTCCTGCCCGATCGCGGTGATCACCTGGTCGCAGGGCACGATCACGTCGTCGCCGGGCACCATGATCGGTGCGCGGCGGCCGTCCGCGTCGGGAGCGCCGAGGGTGACGCGGGCGCAGCGCAGACCGGTCACGCGGCCGCCCTCGCCGAGGATCTCGAGCGGCTGCAGCTGCAGGCGGAACTCGACGCCCTCCTGCTTGATGAACGCGATCTCGAAGTCGTAGGCGGGCATCTCGGCCTCGGAGCGACGGTAGACGATGGTGACGCGCTCGGCGCCCAGGCGGCGGGCGATGGTGGCGGCGTCGATGGCGGTGTTGCCGGCGCCGATCACCGCGACGTGCCTGCCGAGGGGGAGGTCGTTCAGGCGCTCGAGCCCCTCCTTCTCGGCGAGCTTCGTGGCCGCGATGAAGTCCAGCGCCTCCGTCACGCCGACGAGCTCCTCGCCGGGGATGGCGAGCGCCGGCACCCGGCCGAGGCCCGCCGCGATGAAGACCGCGTCGAACTCGTCGACCAGCGCGCCGGCCTGCACGTCGCGGCCGACCTCGACGCCGGTGCGCACCTCGACGCCGAGGCGCTGCACGAACGCGACCTCCTCGAGCGACACGCGGATCGGCTCGCGCATCACCACGATGCCGTAGGTCGACAGGCCGCCCGGGAGTTCGCGTCGCTCGAACACGACGACCTCGTGCCCGAGCTTGGCGAGCTCCCCCGCGCAGCTCAAGCCGGCGGGGCCGGTGCCCACGACGGCGACGCGCCGGCCGGTCGCGCTCCGGGGCGTGAAGGGCATGACGCCCTTCTCGAGCAGGTGGTCCGTGGCGTAGCGCTGCAGGCGGCCGATCTCGATCGGCTTGTGGTCGGCGCCGAGCACACAGGCGCCCTCGCACAGTTCCTCGACCGGGCAGACACGGCTGCACGACGCCCCCAGCAGGTTCGCCTCCAGGATCGTGACGGCGGCGCCGGTGACGTTGTCGGTCGCGATCTTGCGGATGAACGTCGGCACGTCGATCGAGGTGGGGCACGCCGTGATGCAGGGCGCGTCGAAGCAGTAGAGGCAGCGCTCCGCCTCGAGTCGCGCCTCGCGGCGCGACAGCGCGGGCTTGAGCTCGGTGAAGCGGTCGGCGAGCTGCGAGGAGGAGAGCCGGGTGGTGTCCAGGGAGTGCGTCTCCATAGCGTGATCGACCTCGAAGTCCTCGTGGCGTTGGTGTCGGCGACGGCTGTCCTCGCGGACCCGAGCCGTGTGATGGCGAGTGCAGAGACGGTAGCACGGCCGGCTCATGGCAGCGGCGTCGTGATCGGGGCCGCGCCGCCGGGTGGCGGCTCCCGCACGGAGCGGCCGGTATCGGGAGCGCTGCGTCGATCGCCGCAGTTGGCTATCCTGCCCGGAGATGGCATCA
>SKWV01000463.1 GCA_007128755.1 Trueperaceae bacterium | reverse complement strand
TCGATGACGGTCGGGCCCTCGATGACCTCGACGTAGCGCAGCCCATCGAGGGTCGACCCGTCGCGCACGTACTCCCAGCGCGCGCCGGTCTCCATCGGGTAGAACGAGATCGCCTCCGCGAGCTGCGTGACCTCGAGGCGCGGGGACTCGCTCGCGGTCGGGGCACAAGCAGCCAGCACGGCGACGAAGAGCGTCAGGCACGTCGAGGTGATGATCGGTCGCATGTCGCTCACGATACCTCGCCCGCCGCCGCCGCCGATGTGAAGGCCGTTGCGTCCGTGGCCGAGGCGCATCAGGGCGCCTCGGTGACGCCCAGGCGCCCGCCGATGTCGCGCCGGAAGTGGGCCCCCGGGAACGTGATGCGCTCGACGGCGTCGTAGGCGCGCCGCACGGCCGCCGCGCGATCGCGCGCCACGGCGGTGACCGCCAGGACCCGCCCGCCCGCGCTCGCCAGGCCCCCCTCTGCCAGCGTCGTGCCGGCGTGGAAGACCACCACGTCGGGCCCGAGGTCGTCCGGGATGCCCAGCGGGATCCCGAGCGGGTACGCGCCCGGGTACCCGGGGGCGGCCATCACGACGCAGGCGGCGGCGGCGGATCGCCAGCGCAGCTCCACGTCATCGAGGCGGCCGACCGCCGCCGCCCGGAGCAGTTCGAAGAGGTCGGTCTCGAGCAGGGGCAGCAGCACCTGCGTCTCGGGATCGCCGAAGCGGACGTTGTACTCGAGCACCTGCGGCCCCTCGGCGGTCAGCATGAGGCCGACGAAGAGGGTGCCGACGAGCGGCGTCCCTTCGGCGCGCAGCCCCGCCAGCGTCGGCTCCACGATGCGCTCGGTCACGTCGGCGAGCCCGGCGTCGTCGAGCAGGTCGACGGGAGCGACCGTCCCCATCCCGCCCGTCATGGGGCCGACGTCGCCGTCCCCGACCTGCTTGTAGTCCTGCGCCAGGCGCAGCGGGAGCGCCACGGTGCCGTCGCTGACCACCAGCAGGCTCACCTCCTGCCCGGCGAGGTACCCCTCCACGACCACCTCGCGGTGTCCCGAGGCGAACGCCTCGTCGACGGCGAGCTCGGCCGTCGCCACGTCCGGCGCGACGGTGACGCCCTTGCCACCGGCGAGCCCCGACACCTTGACCACGATCGGGGCGCCCTGCTCGCGCACGTACCGCCGCGCCGCAGCGGGGTCGTCGAAGACGCCGTAGGGCGACGTGGGGATGGCGTGCCGCGCCATGAACGCCTTCGCGTGCGCCTTCGAGGACTCCAGCCGCGCGGCCGCGGCGCTCGGCCCGTAGACGCTCAGGCCCAGGGCGGCGCAGGCGTCGGCGAGCCCCGCCGCCAGCGGCGCCTCGGGACCGATGACGACGAGATCGACGCGCTCCGCACGCGCGAGCGCGGCGATCTCCTCGACGCGCTCCGGCAGCGGCAGGCAGCGCGCGAGCGCGGCGATGCCGGCGTTCCCGGGCGCCACGATCACCTCCCCCACCAGCGCCGAGCGCGCGAGGCCCCAGGCCAGCGCGTGTTCGCGCCCGCCCGAGCCGATCACGAGCACGCGCGCTCCCGGCGTGTCGCTCACGGGGTCACCTCGCCGCGGAGCACGAGCCGGACCGCCTCGGGGTAGGCGATGTGCTCCTCGCGGAGGATGCGCCGCGCGAGCGCCGGCTCGTCGTCGCGCGCTTCGATCCGGACGCGGCGCTGCACGATGGTGCGGCCCGTGTCGACGCCGGCGTCGACGAAGTGGACCGTGCAGCCCGACTCGTCGACGCCGGCCTCGAGCGCCTGACGCGTCGCCTGCAGGCCGCGGAAGGCCGGCAGCAGGCTCGGGTGGACGTTCAGCATCCGCCCGTGCCAGCGCTCGGCGAAGGCGGGCGACAGCACCCGCATGAAGCCGGCGAGGCAGACGAGATCGATGGCGTGCTCGCGCAGGGCCTCGTCGGCGGCCGCCTCGAAGCGCTCCCGGTCGCGCGCGAACGGGATGTGCCGCGACGGCACGCCGGCCGCCTCGGCGGCGGCCAGCGCGAGCGCGGCCTGGCGGTCGCTCACGACCAGCCGGACGGCCGCGAGCGGTTCCTCGCCCGTCGTCGGGAACGCGCCGAGCAGCGACGCGAGGTTCGACCCGCGGCCCGAGGCGAACACGGCGAGGCGCGCCTGCCGCGCCACCGGGAAGGGACGATCCGGCACCGTCTCAGCCACCGGTCGCCGCCCGCCAGCGCTCGGGTCGCTTCGTGCGCCAGTAGCGCAGGAGCCCGGCCGCCGTCATGGCGGCGTCGCTGGTGGCCAGGTGGCGCCGGATCGTCGCCGCGTCGGCGCCGGCGGCGACGAGCTCGGCGCGCGCCAGGCGATCGAGTTCCAGCACGATCCCGGCCTCGTCCATCCCGTCGGCGACCCAGGCGAGCACGGCCTCGGCCCAGGCGCGGTTCTTGCGCCCGACATGGGCGAGATGCGGCAGCGGTTCGCTCACCTCGCCGTAGTGCGTGAGCCGCAGGCGGTCGGGTCGGGCGTCGATCAGGCGTGCGAGCGACTCGTCCCAGGCCTCGAGGTCGGTCTCCGGCGGCGGCAGCGCCGGCCGCACGACGTCCGACCCGGGCAGTCGCACGCCCGCGGCGTCGCCGACGTAGCAGGCGCCATCCGGCCAGAGGAAGGCGGCGTGGTGCGAGGCGTGGCCGGGCGTGTGGATCGTGCGCACCGTGCGGCCCCCGATCTCCAGCTCGTCACCGTCCTCGACGGCGACGAGGAGGTCGTCCGGCACGCTCTCCATCACCCCCCAGAGGGTGTCGAGCGCGTCGCCGTAGACGCGCCGGGCGCTCGCGAGCAGGCGGCTCGGGTCGGCGAGGTGGCGCGCGCCGATGCGGTGCGAGACGACGCGCGCGCCATAGCGCCGCGCGAGCGTGCCGGCGCCGCCGGCGTGGTCGAGATGCACGTGGGTGACGAGGACCGTGTGGAGCGCCTCGGGTGCGAAGCCGGCCGCGGCGATGGCGAGGCGGATCGCGTCGTGCGAGACCGCCGGGCCAGCCTCCACGAGGTCGAAGCGATCGGCGGCACCGGCGTGCTGGACGAGGTAGACGCCGATCGTCGCCGGGGAGCCGGCGAAGCGCGTGTCGAGCAGCCAGACACCGTCGGCGAGGCGTGTCGCCCGGGGCGCCGCCGAACCGGTGGCGTCGCCCTCAGCCACGAACGACCCGGTTGGTGAGCGTGCCGATGGCGTCGATGGTCACCTCGACCACGTCGCCGGGCTCCAAGGGACCGACGCCGTCGGGCGTCCCCGTGAGCACCACGTCCCCCGGACCGAGCGTCATGAAGCGGCTGATGTAGGCGAGCACCTCGGCGACCGGGAAGATGAGGTCGCTCGTGTGTCCGTCCTGGCGCAGCTCGCCGTTCACGCGCGTCTGCACGCTGAGCGCGCCGGGATCGAGGTCGGTCTCCAGCCACGGCCCGACCGGGCAGAACCCGTCGGCCGACTTGCCGCGGACCCACTGCAGGTCGCTCCGCTGCGCGTCGCGCGCCGTGACGTCGAGCGCGCAGGTGTAGCCGAGCACGTACGACGGCGCGTCGTCGGCCGTCACGTCGCGCATCTCCCGCGCGATCACGACGGCCAGCTCGCCCTCGTAGTGCAGCTCCTGGGTCCAGGCGGGGTAGGGCACGTCGTCGCCCGGTCCGCTGAGGGTGTTGAGGCCCTTGAGGAAGAGCCCGGGCTCGCGCGGCAGCGCGTCGGCGCTGCCGCCCATCTCGACCACGTGGCGGGCGTAGTTCTTGCCGACGCACACGATGATCCGCGGCTCGCACGGGGGCAGCAGCGTGATCTTCGAGAGGTCGTGCATGCGGCCGGTCGGTCGACCGATCATGCCGGTGAGTTCGTGGACGCGGCCGCCTTCGACCTCGCCCCAGTGGATGCCTTCGACGGTGCGGTACCTGACGCGTTGCACGATTGCCAGTGTACCGGTCGGCGCCTCCCGCGCGTGGGGCGACGGGGCCGCTCTCAGGCGCTCGAGCGCCCCCGGAGCAGCTCGTCGACGTGCGTCCACCGCGCCATGGCGTCCAGCAGCGCCTGCTCGACGCGCTCGAAGCGCTCGCCGACCTCGGCGAGCCGAACGTGATCCGATGCGTGCAGGGTCGCGGCCCGTTCCACCTCGGCGTGCACGCGCTCGAGCTCGTCCTCGAGCCGGGCCACCTCGCGCTCGCACGTCTCGAGCTCGCGCTCGAGCCGCCAGCTGCTGCGCGGGTCGTCGTCCGGGTCGTCGCGGCCACCGGTGCGCTCCGGGCGGCCGGCGTGCGCGGGAGCGTCGCCGGGGGCGTCGGCGTCGCCGGGATCGGCGGGCGAGCGGACGTGAGGCCGCTTGCGTTCGTAGAACGACCAGTCACCCTCGTAGTCCTCGAAGTGCCCCGCTTCGATCTCCCAGACGCGGGTGGCCAGGCGCTGCAGCAGGCGCCGATCGTGCGACACCACCAGCAGCGTGCCCTCGTAGGCGTCGAGGGCGGCCTCGAGCGCCTCGATCATCTCGAGATCGAGGTGGTTCGTCGGCTCGTCGAGCACGAGCACGTTCGCCTCGGCCAGGGTCAGCTCGAGCAGGGCCAGCCGCGCCCGCTCGCCGCCGGAGAGGTCGCCCACGCGCTTGAACTGCGCCTCGTACGGGAACATGAAGCGTCCCAGCATGTCGTGCGCGTGCCGGTCCCCCACGAGGCGCACCAGGGTCTCCACGAGCGTCGCCTCGGGGTCGAAGCGGGCCAGCGTCTGGTCGTAGTAGGCCACGCGCACGCGTGAGCCCCACTGCACGCTGGCGCGGGGATCGTCCGACGGGCGCTCGCCCGTCACCACGCGGAGCAGCGTGGTCTTGCCGGCGCCATTGGGCCCGACCAGCACCACTCGCTCCCCGCGCCGCAGCGTGAGCGAGACGTCGTCGAAGAGCGGCTCGCCGTAGGCGGCCGAGAGGTGCTGGGCCACCAGCACGACCTCGCCCGACGGCGGCGCCGCGAACGAGAAGCGCGTGGTGCGCTCCGCGCCGGGCTCCTCGTCCAGCATCTCGCCCTCGTAGCGGTCCGCGCGGCGCTGGATCGACTTGGCGCGGCGCGCCAGCTTGGCGTTCTGACCCGCCCAGCGCTTCATCTGCAGGGCCGCCGCCTCGAGCCGGGCGTGCTCGCGCTCCTGGTTCGCGCGCGTGGCGGCCTCGATGCGCTGTCGCTCCGCGTCGGCCGCGCGGAAGGCGGTGGGCGCGAGCGGCCGCACCCGCAGCTCGCCGCGCGAGATCTCGGCGGTCCGGTCGCAGGCCGCGTCGAGGAACGCGCGGTCGTGCGACACCAGCACCACGGCGCCGGGGTAGCCGCGCAGGAAGCTCTCGAGCCAGGTGCGCATGCGCAGGTCGAGGTGGTTGGTCGGCTCGTCGAGCAGGGCGACGTCGGGCTGCGCCATGAGCAGGCGCGCCAGGCCGAGGCGGGTGACCTCGCCGCCCGAGAGCGCCGCCGCGGCGTCGTGCTCGCGGCCGGCGAACCCGAGGGCGTGCAGCACGGCGTTGCGGCGCGCGCGGCGGACGTACCCGCCGCGGCGCTCGAACACGGCGTGCAGCTCCTCCCAGCGCCCGTAGACCTCGGGGAGATCGAGGCCCTCGGCCTCGAGGGCCACGAGCTCGTGCTCGAGCGCGTCGAGCGCGGCGAACGCCGCGTCGGCGACCGATCCCACGGTGGCGTCCGACTCGAACACCGGGGCCTGGTCCAGGACGCCGATCGTGATCTCGGGCCGCACGTGCACGTTGCCGCCGTCGGGGTGCTCCTCGCCGGCGAGGAGGCGCAGCACCGTGGACTTCCCCGCCCCGTTGCGCCCGATCAGCGCCAGTCGCTCCTGCGGCCGGAGCTCGAGCGTGACGCCGTCGAGCACCGTCTGCTCGCCGTACCACTTCTCGACGTTCTGGAGGGAGGCCAGGATCACGACGGACAAGCGTACACCCGGGCCGGCGCGTGTGGCGCCGGCCCGGGTGGGTCGCGTGCGAGGAGCGAGGTCCTAGACGAAGCGCAGGTTGTGTTCGTGCTCGAGGTCGAACGCATGCAGGAAGCCGAGGTCGGCGAGCAGTTCGACGGAGTCGCCGGCCTGCACGCGCGCGTGGGCGTCGATGCGGGCGACGAGGGTCTGGTCGCCGCCGACGCTGGCGAGGATGTGGGTCTCCGCACCGAGCGGCTCCACCACCTCGATCTGCGCCTTGATGATGTTGTCGCCCTCGGGGATCGACGTGGCGCCGCGCAGGCCGAGGTTCTCGGGGCGGATGCCGACGTAGACCTTCTTGCCGCTCTGCGACACGAGCTTCTGCGACAGCTCGCCGCCCGGCTTGAGGTCGAACTGCGGGCTGGTGATGCGGCCGTTCTGGGCGGTGCCGATCAGGAAGTTCATGGCGGGCGAGCCCATGAAGCCGGCGACGAAGCGGTTGACCGGCTTGTCGTAGAGGTTGATGGGGCTGTCGACCTGCTGGATGAGGCCGTCCTTCATGACGACGATGCGGGTGCCCATCGTCATGGCCTCGACCTGGTCGTGGGTGACGTAGACCGTGGTGACGCCCAGGCGCCGGTGCAGCTTGCTGATCGACGCGCGCATCTCGACGCGCAGCTTGGCGTCGAGGTTCGACAGCGGCTCGTCCATCAGGAAGACCTTCGGCTCGCGCACGATGGCGCGCCCGAGGGCCACGCGCTGACGCTGGCCGCCCGAGAGCTCGCGCGGCCGACGGTCGAGCAGGTGGTCGATCTGGAGCAGCTTGGCGGCGTCGCCGACGCGCCGCTCGATCTCGGCCTTGGGCGTCTTGCGCAGGCGCAGGCCGAACGACATGTTCTGATGCACGTTCATGTGCGGGTAGAGGGCGTAGTTCTGGAACACCATCGCGATGTCGCGGTCCTTGGGAGGCACGTCGTTGACGACCCTGTCGCCGATGCGCAGGGTGCCGTCGCTGATCTCCTCGAGGCCGGCGATCATGCGGAGCGTCGTCGTCTTCCCGCATCCGGAGGGCCCGACGAAGACCATGAACTCTTCGTCCTTGATGTGCAGCGAGAAATCCTCTACCGCGGTGACGTTACCGAACCGCTTGTAGACGCTTTCCAGGATGACCTCAGCCACGCTCTTCCTCCTCCGTCTACCGTGCCTTGTCGACGTGTGTCGCTTCGGGGAGCATAGCACGGCTCCCAGCCCGGCGCCACATGGCAAAAGGCTCCTGGACGCGCCGATCGCGCGGGCCGCTGCCCCGCCATCCATACGAAGAGGCCGCGCGCCGATGGGTGGTCGGCGCGCGGCGTCGTGGTGGAGGCGGCGGGAGTCGAACCCGCGTCCGAGACTCCGTCGAACGGGCGTCTACGCGTGTATCCGTCGATCGATTGTCGGCGCGCGGCAGGCTCGACGGCAGGCGACGCCGCGCGCGTACGCGCCTAGTGTTTCGGATCGGGGCGGACGCTAGCACCCCGGTCCTAGCCTACTTCAGGTCGTCAGAACCGGTGAACCGCAGGCGGGGTTTCCGGGTGACGTCGCGGGGATTAGGCCGCGAGAGCGTAGTTGTTGTTGCCAGGTAAGTGGCGTTGCAGCTTGGTAACGCGGCCAGCTGCGTCCGCGACGCGCAACCTCGTCCTCGGCGAGTCCCGTCGAAACCGTGTCGCCCCCAGGGGGCGCCAAGGCACGTGGGTGCCTGACGATCGTCCCACGGAGCTACGCTCCTCCCCGCGGGCTCCCCATGGTAGCACGCTTCGGGCCCTCTAGCGTGTCCTGGAGCGTGCTACCGTATCGCCATGCCGAGCGCGGTGAGCATGCAGGGGATCACCAAGCGGTTCCCGCTCGTGGTCGCCAACGAGGACGTCGACTTCGACCTGCGATGGGGCGAGATCCACGCGCTCATCGGCGAGAACGGCGCCGGCAAGAGCACCCTGATGAAGGTCCTCTACGGCCTGCAGAGCGCCGACGCGGGCACCGTCGCGGTCGACGGCCGCCCCGTCCACATCCGGTCCGCCCGCGACGCCATCGCCCTCGGCATCGGGATGGTCCACCAGCACTTCATGCTCGTCGAGCCGCTCACCGTGACGGAGAACCTGGTGCTCGGCTCGGAGCCGCGCATGGGTCCCGGCATCGACTACGGCTCCGCCCGTCGGCGCACCCGCGACCTCATCGCCCGGTTCGGCTTCGATCTCGACGCCGACGCGCGCATCGAGGAGCTCCCGGTCGGGCTCCAGCAACAGGTCGAGATCCTCAAGGCGCTCTACCGCGAGGCCCGCATCCTGGTGATGGACGAGCCGACCGCGGTGCTCACGCCGCAGGAGACGCACGGGCTGTTCGACTTCCTGCGCGAGTTCGCGCGCCAGGGCAACGCCGTGGTCTTCATCTCGCACAAGCTCGACGAGGTGATGGCGCTGTGCGACAGAATGAGCGTGATGCGCGACGGCCGGATGATCGGGACGGTCGATCGGGCCGAGACCGACGTACGGCGCCTCGCCACCATGATGGTCGGGCGCGAGGTGCTGCTGCGCGTCGAGAAGGGCGCGTCGGAGGTGGGCGAGGTGCGGCTCGAGGCCGCCGACCTGCGCTTGCGCCACCCGACCAAGCACCAGGCCCTCTTGGACGCCGTGACGTTCGAGGTCCGCGCCGGCGAGGTGCTGGGCGTGGCCGGCATCGAGGGGAACGGGCAGACGGAGCTGGTCGAGTGCCTCACGGGGCTGCGCGTCGCCGACAGCGGCACGGTCCGCTTGGACGGCGAGGACGTCACGGCGCTCGGCGCACGCGCGCGCCGCGAGCGCGGCCTGAGCCACGTGCCCGAGGATCGCAACGAGCGCGGTCTGTGTCGCCCCTTCTCCGCGGCGCTCAACACGATCCTCGGCGACCACCACCGGCCGCCGTTCTCCGGTCGCTTCGGCCTGCTCGACCGCGAGGCGATCGACGCGCACGCGCGGCGCCTGACGGAGGCGTACGACGTCAGGCCGCGGGCGACGCACGTGCTGGCCGCGAGCTACTCGGGCGGGAACGCCCAGAAGCTGATCGTCGCTCGCGAGCTCGAGCGCGACCCGCGGGTGCTCGTGCTGGCCCAGCCGACCCGCGGTGTCGACATCGGGGCGATCGAGTTCATCCACCGTCAGATCGTCCGCGCTCGCGACCTCGGCCTCGCGGTGCTGCTCGTCTCCGCCGACCTGAACGAGGTGATGAGCCTCTCGGACCGCATCATCGTGCTCTTCGAGGGCCGCGTGATGGGCGAGCTCACGCAGGCCGAGGCGACCGCCGAGACGCTCGGCCTGCTCATGGCGGGCTCGACCTTGGGCGAGGTCGCCGCCTGAGCACGCTCCGCGGCGCGGCGCGGCGCCGGCCGCGGCCCTGGGCTAGGCGTCGACCTCGGCGAGGAACCGCCGCAGGTGCGCGGCCAACTGCGCGAACTCGATCAGGAAGCCGTCGTGGCCGTGCGGCGACGCGAGGCGCGCGTAGCGGGCGTTCGGCAAGGCCTCCACCAGGCGGTGCTGCTCCGCCTCCGGGTAGAGCACGTCGGAGGGGATCCCCATCACCAGCGCCTTGTGGCGCAACGCCCCCAACACCTCGTCGAGCCGCCCCCGGCCCTCGGCGACGTCGTAATCGTCCATCGCCCGCGTGAGCGCGATGTAGGTGTTGGCGTCGAACCGCCGCACCAGCTTGACCCCGTGGTAGTCGAGGTACGACGCGATCTCGAAGCTCGACGACAGGCCCTCGTCGCCCAAGGCCCGCCGCTCGCGCCCGAAGCGCGCCTCGAGGGAGTCGAACGAGCGGTAGCTCAGCATCGCGATCGCCCGCGCGAGCCCGAGGCCCGTCTCGGGCTGATCGGTCGCCGCGTACCGGCCCCCGGCCCAGCGCGGATCGGCCATGATCGCGCGCCGCGCCACCTCGTTCAGCCCGATCGCCCAGGCGCTGTGCCGCGCGCCCACCGCGATGGCGACGAACGAGCGCACGAGGTCCGGGCACGTCGCCGCCCACTCCAGCGCCTGCATGCCGCCCATGCTGCCGCCGATGACCGCCTTGAGCGAGCGCACGCCCAGGGCCTCCAGCAGGCGCCGCTGCACCTCCACCATGTCGCGCACGCCGAACGCCGGGAAGTCGGGCCCGTACGGCCGGCCCGTCTCGGGATCCAAGCTCGTGGGGCCGGTGGTGCCGTAGCAGCCGCCGAGCACGTTGGCGCTCACCACGAAGTGGCTCGCCGTGTCGATCGCCTTGCCCGGGCCGATGAGCGGGTCCCACCAGCCCGGCACGTCGCGCGGCCCCAAGCGGCCGGCGGCGTGCGCCGAACCCGTGAGGGCGTGGCACACCAGCACCGCGTTGCGGCCGGCCGCATCGAGCTCGCCGTACGTCTCGTACGCCACCGCCACGTGGGGCAGGACGCCGCCGCCCACGAGCCGCAGCGGATCGGCGGGCGTGGCGACGTCGATCACCTTCGCCTGCACCAAGCCGACGCTGCCGTCGCGGCTGTGGTCGCTCCTCGCCAGGAGCGCGGCGTGATCGCCCCAGGTCTCGTGGACGAGCCGCCGCCCGCGCTCGCCCTTCACGCCCGCTCCCCCAACGCCTCGGTCAGGTCGCGCAGGAGGTCACCCACGTCCTCGAGCCCCACCGAGAGCCGCACCAGGCCCGGGGTGACGCCGGCGGCGCGGCGCGCGTCCTCGCTCAGCCCCTGGTGCGTCGTGCTCCACGGGTGGATGGCGACGGTCTTGGCGTCGCCGATGTTCGCCAGGTGCGAGACCAGCTGCAACCGGTCGAGGAACGCGTAGGCGCGCGAGGCGCTGCCGACGTCGATCCCGAGCACCGCTCCGAAGCCGCGCGGCAGCATGCGCCGCGCGACCTCGTGGCTGGGGTGGTCCTCCAGGCCCGGGTAGACGACCTCGTCGATGCCCGCGCGCCCGCGGAGCGCCATGGCGAGCGCCAGCGCGCTCGCGCAGGAGCGGTCGACCCGCACCGAGAGCGTCTCGAGGCCCTGCAGCGCGAGGAACGCCGCGAAGGGCGACAGCGTCGCACCCAGCGTGAAGAGCCCCAGGTCGAAGACGCGTTCGGCCAGCGCGGTGGCGCCGAAGCGCTCGAGCGGCAGACGGCCCTTGGCATCGGCTTGGAGCAGGGCCGCCACGCGGCCGGCGGACCAGTCGAACCGCCCCGCGTCGATCATGGCGCCGGCGACGAACGTGCCGTGACCGCCGATCCACTTCGTGGCGGAGTGCACCACCACGTCGGCCCCGTGCTCGAAGGGCCGGCACAGGTACCCGCCGCACCCCCAGGTGTTGTCGACGACGAGCGGCGCCCCGGCCGCGTGCGCGGCGTCGGCGATGGCGTCCAGATCGGGCACCGTGCCGCTGGGGTTGGCGATGGTCTCGACCCACACGGCCACCGTCGTCTCGTCGGCGGCGCGCTCGACGGCCGCGGCGGTGGGCTCGACCGTCGCCAGGCGCACGCCCCACGGCTCGAGCCACTTGCGGAACAGGGCGTAGGTGCCGCCGAACACCTCGCTCGACATCACCACGCTCGCGCCGGGGCGCGCGAGCGCCAGCAGCGTCGCGGCGCTGGCCGCCTGTCCGGACGACAGCACGACGCCGGCCGCACCCCCCTCGAGCGCGACCAGGCGACGCGCCAGCGCCTCCGTCGTGGGGTTGTGCATGCGGCCGTACTGGTTGCCCAGTCGCTCGCCGCCGAACAGCGCGGCTGCGTCCGCCGCGCTCTCGAACACGTACGAGCTCGTGGCGTAGATGGGCACGGCGCGGGCGCCGGTCACCGGGTCGCGCTCCGTGCCCGCGTGGAGCTGGAGGGTCTCGAAGGCGTCAGGCACGTGCACGCCTCGTGGCGGGGGTCGTCATGTCGGTCTCCCTATCTTCCCGGCGGGGACGATCGTCGTCCGCGCGGACCGGCTGGAGGTAGCACCCGCCTGGATGAAGGCTGGTTGCTGCGGCGTCGTCAGGCCAGATCCCTCGACCGCTCTGGA
>SKWV01000295.1 GCA_007128755.1 Trueperaceae bacterium | reverse complement strand
CGTCGCGTCGCGGTCGCCTCGACGTCGATGCGCAGGTGGATGGTGCGGCCCTCGGCCTCGTCCTCGACGATCGCCCGCAGCACGTCTCCGTCAGCCGCGTCTCGAGGCAGCCAGGAGCGCGGCACGACGAGGCGCGCCCCGTCGCCGTCCTCGAGGGTGGCGATGGAGGGATGCTCGAGCGACTCGACGATGAGGGGCGCTGCGGCCGTGCGGTGTGAAGCGTCGCCGGTGGACATACCCGACGCTAGCACCTCCGGTCACGCGCGGGCCGTGAAGGGTGAACGCGCGGCGCCACGGCGGCCGAGGGGACCACGGCCCCGCGATCGAGACGTCGCTCAGGCGTCGGCACCGAACTGCAGCACCTCCACGGCGCGCAAGGCGTCGACGTAGCCCGGAGGCAGCCCCCAGTGCTGCGCACCCGACACCAGGTGCTCCATGTAGGAGGCGCTCGGCGTCAACGGGACCGGCGAGCGCTCGCACACCCGGTAGGTCATGACGTCGACCGGTGAGGCCGCCTCGCCATCGACGAACACCCGGGCGCTCACGCGCTCGTAGCCGTTCGCGGCCCGACCGGGGACGTACACCTCGCAGGCGTCCAGACGGGCGACGTCGGCCTCGTCCAAGGCGTACACGCTCCCCCACACGTGGGCGTCCGGATCCGGCACGACGTCGGCCACCCCGCACCCGCGCCTCGGCGACCAGCGCGTGAAGGCGAGGGCGTGCGCCCTCAGCACCGCGCGGTGGACGAAGGTGCTCGTGGGGCAGCGAGCGCGCATCTGTCGGGGATCGAGGTTGGAGCCATAGGCGAAGTACAGCATGCGGCACCATAGCGGTGCAGGCCATGTGACCTCGTCGCGCGACGCGGCGGGCGCCAGCGCGTTCGGCGCGCCGAGGTCGACCTAGAGCCCTTGCACCAGCCACACGACGATCCCGATGGCGAGGAGGCCGAGCAGGATCTTGAGGATGACCGCCCCGATGCGGAACGCCACGTACAGGACGACGATCAGGACGACGATGCTGACGATGTTCTCGGTGTTCATCCCTCCTCCTCGCGAGGCGTGCGGGCGATCGCCGCGAACACGCGACGCCCCGCCACACGCGCTAGCATGGGCGACCATGGAAGGCGCCACGCTCGACCATCACGTGCTCGACATGCCCAAACCCGAGCGCTACGCCCACCTGCTCGGCACCGTTCACGCGCTCGTCGAGGGGGAGAGCGACTGGCTGGCGAACCTCGCCAACGTCGCCGCGGCGGTCTACGCCGGCGTGCCGGGCCTCAACTGGGCCGGCTTCTACCTCATGCGTGGCGGCGAACTCGTGGTCGGACCGTTCCAGGGGCTCCCGGCCTGCGTGCGGATCGCCGTCGGCCGCGGGGTGTGCGGCACCGCCGTCGGCGAGCGGGCCACGCAGGTCGTGCCGGACGTGCACGCCTTCCCGGGCCATATCGCCTGCGATCCGCGGTCGCGTTCCGAGATCGTCGTCCCGATCGAGGTCGGGGGCAGCGTGGTCGCCGTACTCGACCTCGACAGCGACCGTCTCGGCCACTTCGACGACGACGACCGACGCGGGCTCGAGGCGCTGGTCCGGGTGGTCGCGCCTGCCATCGATTGGGCTCGCGCCGGCTCGAGCTGAAGGCGCCCTGGGGAAGAGTCGGCGCACCTCTCGCGTCAGCGACTCCTCCTGCCCTGGGTCTGTCCCACGATGAAGCGCCGCAGCAGCCAGCCGATCACGACGATCGCGAGCAGTCCGAACAGGATCCTGATGAGGACGGCGCCGACGACGAACGCGACGTAGAGCAGCGCGATGATGACGAGGACGGCGAGGACGGTCTGCCAGGTTCTCATGTTCCTCCTTCTCGAGGTGGCGAGCCTCGGCACACGCTACCCGAGTCGCTTCCACCTCATCACGCAAGCGCACGGACATAGGTCCTGTCGGCGGCGCATGATGGGCGCATGATGGGAGGCACGACGATGCGGACGCTCAGAGGACCGAGGCCCGATGGACTTCCGTGCTGGCTCGACCTGGCCGTGCCCGACGTGGCGCGGGCCGCCGAGTTCTACGAGCACGTGCTCGGCTGGACGTACGACGTCGGAGGCGAGGAGTCGGGACGCTACCACACGGCCAACGTCGACGGTCGGGCCGCCGCGGGCATGGGGCAGGTGCGAGAGGGCGGCGCCGCGCCGTCGGCCTGGACCGTGTACTTCGCCGCGGGCGACATCGGCGTGAGGAGCGAGCACGCGCGCGGACTCGGCGCCACGCTCGTGATGAACCCGATGGAGATCCCTCGTCAGGGACACATGGCCATCGCCCAGGATCCGACGGGCGCCCACTTCGGGCTGTGGCAGGCTCTGCAGCACACTGGCTTCGGCGCGGCCGGCGTGGCCGGGACGATGGCGTGGTGCGAGTTGCTGACGCGCGACCCGGTCGCGGCACAGACGTTCTACACGAAGCTGCTCGGCCTCGATGCGTGGCTCGTCGAGGGAGCCGCCAACCGCTACCGTGCGCTGGGACGTGACGGAGCCGCCGTGGCCGGCATCTTGCACATGGGCGTGGAGCACGAGGGCGTGCCGCCGCACTGGCTGGCCTACTTCCAGGTCGACGACGCCGATCGGGCGGCCGAGGCGGTCGGCCGCGCCGGCGGGCTGGTCTCGGACGGGCCGATCGACGCCACGCGCGGCCGGGTGGTCATGGCGACCGATCCGTTCGGGGCCGCGTTCGCCCTGGTGCAGCCGCCTCCTCGGGACTGACCGAGCACCTGGCCTCTCCACATGGTCGTGCTAGCATCGTCATATGGAAGCGTACAGGCCACCTGAGCGCCTCGAGCCCGACGTGCTCGCCGACCTCGGGCTCGCGACGTCGACGAGCGAGCTCATCGACGCCGTGAAGTCGGGGCTCCCGGCCGGGACCTTCGTCGCCCTCGCCCGCGCCCTGGGCATCAGCGAGGGCCGCCTCGCCGGCGTCGTCGGGCTCAGCCCGAGCACGCTCGCGCGCCGCAAGCGCGGGGGCGAGCTCTCGCCCGCCGAGAGCGAGCACGTGCTCCGCATCGCCCGCCTGCTCGAACGGGCGGCAGGCGTGTTCGGCGACCTCGCCGACGCCAGCGCCTGGCTGGCGCACCCCAACGTGAGCCTCGGCGGCCGCACGCCCCTCGACTTCGCCGACACCGAACTCGGCGCGCGTGAGGTCGAGGACCTGCTCGG
>SKWV01000225.1 GCA_007128755.1 Trueperaceae bacterium | reverse complement strand
CGCCGCCTCGTGCTCCGGCCCCGCCGCCACCACGACGGGGCCGGCGGGCCAGGCCGAGCCGGTCAAGGCCCGCTCCAGCGAACGCGTCCGCACGCGCCGCCGTCTACGCATCGCAAGCTATGTTCGCGAGTCACTTGCGAATCCACGGTGATGTGTCGCATGATGTTACGTATCGTAAGGCAGCGCAGCGGGTCACCTTCGATTCGACCGATGCGCGCGCACGAGGAGGTCCGCCGATGCACGACGACACGTTCGCACGACGCCGGTCCGCGGCGGTCGCCCGCGCCGCCGTCAGCGTCCACCCCATCCAACCCGAGAGGGCCGAAGGAAGCTTCGTCTGGGACGCCGCCGGTCGCCGCTACATCGACTGGACCACGGGCATCGCGGTCATGAACATCGGCCACTCGCACCCCCGCGTCGTCGAGGCGGTCCGCGAGCAATCCGCACGCTTCCAGCACCTCTGCTTCGCGGTCGGCATGCACGAGAGCTACGTCGCCGTGGCCGAACGGCTCAACGCCCTCGCGCCCGGACCCTCGACCAAGCGCACCTTCCTCGTGAACTCCGGGGCCGAGGCGGTCGAGAACGCGGTCAAGATCGCGCGCGTCGCGACCGGCCGCCAGGGCATCGTGGCGTTCACCCACGCCTTCCACGGACGCACCCACATGGCGCTGTCGCTGACCGCCAAGGCGGTGCCGTACAAGGCCGGCTTCGCGCCGCGAGCGGCCGAGATCTACCGCGCCCCGTACCCCTACCTCTACCGCAACCCCTACGGGCTCGAGGGCGACGCGGCCACCGACGCCTACGTGCGCGCGCTCGAGGACATGGTCTCGACCACGGTCGGCGAGAGCGAGGTGGCGGCCTTCCTGATCGAGCCCGTCGCCGGCGAAGGCGGGTTCATCCCGGCGCCGGGCCGCTTCCTCCGGGCCCTGCGCGCCTACGCCACCCGCATCGGCGCGCTCTGGATCGACGACGAGGTGCAGGCGGGCATGGGGCGCACCGGTCGCTGGTGGGCGGTCGATCACGAGGAGCTCGAGCCCGACCTGCTCGTCACGGCCAAGGCGCTCGCGAGCGGCTTCCCGCTCGGCGCCGTCGTCGGCACGGCCGACGTCATGGACCGCGTCGGGCCGGGGATGCTGGGTTCGACCTTCGGCGGCAACCCCACCGCGTGCGCGGCCGCCCTCGCCACGTTCGACGTCATCGAGGACGAAGGGTTGCTGGCGCGCGCCCAGACCATCGGCGCGCGGCTGCAGGACCGCCTCGGCGCCCTCGCCACCCGGGTCGACGGGATCGGCGACGTCCGCGGGCTCGGCGCGATGGTGGGGCTCGAGTTCGTCCGCCCGGGCACGCACGAACCCGACGGCGAGACCGTCGGCCGCGTCGTGAGCGAGTCGCGCGACCGCGGCCTGCTGCTCCTGCCTACCGGCACGCACGGCAACGTCATCCGCCTGCTCCCCCCGCTGCGCATGGACGACGCGGTATTGGAGGAGGGCATCGACCTGCTCGAGGCGAGCGTCATCGCCGCGGTCTCGGGCGAAGGGGTCCTCGCCTGACGCGCGGCACCGGGCCCGAGGGCGCAGCGCGGCGGCGCCTCAGCCGCGCTCCGGGCCCTGCTCGATCGGCACGCCGACCATGTTGCCCCACTCCGTCCAGGAGCCGTCGTAGTTCCGGACCCGCGGGTAGCCCAGCAGGTACTTGAGCACGAACCAGCTGTGGCTGCTGCGCTCGGCGATGCGGCAGTAGGCCACCACGTCCTTGTCGGGCGTGATGCCCTTCGCTCCGTAGAGCTCGCGGAGCTCGTCGGCGTCCTTGAACGTGCCGTCCTCCCGCACCGCCTGGGCCCACGGGATGCTGGCGGCGCCGGGGATGTGCCCGCCGCGCTGCGCACCCTCCTGGGGGTACTCGGGCATGTGCAGCTTCTCGCCCGTGAACTCGGCGGGAGAGCGGACGTCGACGAGCGCGCCTGCGCCGCCCTGGACCTTCAGGAGGTGCTGGATCACGTCGTGGGCGTACGCGCGGATCGTGGCGTCGCGGTAGGGCACCCGGTACGAGGCGCGGGCGACCTCGGGCACGTCGGTCGACAGGGGACGGCCCTCGGCCACCCACTTCTGGCGCCCGCCGTCCATCAGGCGGACGTCGTCGTGGCCGTTGTACTTGAGGAACCAGAAGGCGTAGGCCGCCCACCAGTTGGACTTGTCGCCGTAGAGGACGACGGTGGTGTCGTTGCCGATGCCCTTGCGCTCCATGAGCTCGGCGAAGTCGTCCTCGTCGACGAAGTCGCGGACGTCGGGTCGCTGCAGTTCGGTGTGCCAATCGAGCTTCACCGCACCCTCGACGTGTCCCTGGACGTAGAGCAGGACGTCCTCGTCGACTTCGACGAGCCGCACACCATCGTCGCGCCCGTGCTCCGCGACCCACTCGGTGCTCACGAGGACATCGGGATTCGCGTACTCGTTCATGGTGCCTCCTCGAACGCGGCGGGCCGCGTGGCCGCGCCGGACCCCAAGCCTACACGCCTGCGGCGCAGGGCCCTCGATGCCGTGCGTGCTAGGCTCGGCGCGTGCCTGACGTCCTGCTCGCCCCGTCCGTGCTCGCGGCGGACCTCGCCCACCTCGCCGACCAGCTCGCGGCGGTCGAGGAGGCGGGCGCCGACTGGATCCACGTCGACGTCATGGACGGTCGCTTCGTGCCCAACTTGAGCTTCGGACCCCTGATGGTGGCCGCGGTCCGGCGCTCCACGACGCTGCCGGTCGACGTCCACCTGATGATCGAGTCCCCGGAGCGCACGATCGACGCCTACGCCGACGCCGGAGCGGACGGCATCACCGTGCACGTCGAGGCGACGCCACACCCGCACCGCGCCCTGCAGCGCGTGCGGGACGCCGGCCTGCGCGTGGGGCTGGCCGTGAACCCGCTCACGCCGCTGGACGTGTTCGACGACGCCTGGTCCGACATCGGCCTGGCGCTCCTGATGACCGTGAACCCCGGCTTCGGCGGTCAACGCTTCATCGCGTCGAGCCTCGCTCGGCTCGAGCGGCTGCGCGCCGCGCGCGACCGCGCCTCGTCCACGTGCCTCATCCAGGTCGACGGCGGCATCGGCCCGACGACCGCGGCGCGCGCCGCCTCGGCCGGCGCCGACGTGCTCGTGGCGGGGAGCGCCGTGTTCGACGGCACCGACCCGGGCGCCCGACTTCGAGCGCTGCG
>SKWV01000335.1 GCA_007128755.1 Trueperaceae bacterium | reverse complement strand
GGCATGGCGCGGCGGCTCGAGGCCGTGCTCTCGCTCGAGCGCCTGGAGGACCTCTCGCGCCTGCGACGCGGCGTCGCCATGCTCGCGAGCCAGGCCCACCTGCTGCGCTTCTACCTGCAGGACGTGCGCCCCGCGATCGCCGCGCGCCGCAAGGTGCCGCGGGAGGACGTGATCAGTCACCTCCTCGCCAAGGGCTACAAGGACTCGGAGATCCTGATCGAGTGCATCACCTACGGCGCGGCGGGCATGGCGACCACCCGCGAGTTCATCGGGATCGCCGCCTGGCATCTGCTCGACGACGCGTCGCTCCGCCGCGACTACCTCGCGGGGGACGAGGACGCACGCCACCGCGTCCTGCACGAGATCCTGCGGCTCGAGCCCGTGGTCGGCCACCTCTACCGCCGCGCCGTCGACGACGTCGTGCTCGAGCACGAGGGTGAGACGACGCGGATCCCGGCGGGAGCGCGCATCGCCATGGACGTCCGCGCGGCGAACGCCGACCCTGCCGCGGTCGGCGACGAGCCGCTGCGCGTCTGCCCCCACCGCGACCTCGGACCCGGTGTGCAGCCGTCGGTCCTCAGCTTCGGTGATGGCGCCCACCGCTGCCCCGGCGCGTTCATCGCCATCACGGAGAGCGACGTGTTCCTGCAGCGGCTGTTGCGGCTGCCGCTCCAGGTGACGCAGCCGCCGCGGCTCGAGTGGAACGACCTCATCGAGAGTTACGAGGTGCGGGGGTTCGAGGTGACGGTGGTACCGGCCACACCCACGACCGGCTGATCGGCGCCCGCGCGCTTCTTCCGTGACGTGGGATGAAGCGCGCGCGTCGCGAGCGCCTGTAGTCGACGTACGTCGAACAGCCGGCCCAGCGGCTCGGCTCCAGCTCGAGGTCGTCGATGCCGCGGTAGCGCGCCGCGAGGTGCCGCGTGAGGACGTGATCGGTCACCTCGTCGCGAACGGTCACGAGGTCTCCCACCGGGAGCGAACGCACGGGGAACACTTCGGGAACACCCCGCCTCCTACCCTCCAGCGTGAAGGAGGTCGACATGCGTCAGTACACGCAGCACGGCAGAATCGGAACGGCATTGGGGATCTCGCTCATCGTCGCTCTCGCGTTCGGCACCGCCCAAGCGTGGCTTGACCCAGGTGGGTCGAGTGGGGCCGGGGAGGTCAGCTCGGAGAGGAGTCGAACGGTTTTCGTGGCCTACATGAACGACCACGACACTGGCTTCTACGCAGCGAACGGCACCTTCGAGCTCGCCGGCCCCGGCGTGGTCTACGACGGTCGTGAGGCGATCGGGGAGGCGCTCGGCATGTTCTACGGCGGCGCCTTCACCGACACGGAGCCCGAGGTCCGCTCGCTCCTCGTCGACGGCTCCACGGTGGTGCTGGAGTTCGTGTTCAACGGCACCAACACCGGCGAGTTCATGGGCTTGCCTGCGACGGATCGACGCGTCTCGATCCCGATGCTCGGCATCTACGAGATCAACGGCGCTTACATCCAGTCCGGCAGGCTCTACTTCGATCACGCGACGCTGATGCGGCAACTCGGCCACATCGAGTAGCAGGTCGCGTCCTCGGGCGTGTGCACGGCCGCAGCGGTCGTGCGCACGCCCGTCTTCCGTGACGTGGGACGGAGCGCGTGAGTCGCGAGCGCCTATAGTCGACGGACGTCCACACGCCGGCCCGACCGCCGAGAGGAGGGTCCATGGCCGCGCTCGGCATCCGTCTGCTCGGAGGCTTGCGCTGCGAACGCGACGGATCCGTCGCGGAGTTGCCACCGTTGCGCGCGAGGGGTCTGCTGGCGTACCTGCTCCTGCACCGGGACGGTCCGCAGTCCCGAGCGCGCCTCGCCTACCTGCTGTGGCCCGAGTCGGACGAGTTTCAGGCACGCGCGAGACTTCGCAAGGCGCTCCATTTCCTGCGCCGCTGGCTCCCCGGCGAAGAGGCTTTCGTGCGTATCGATGGCCAGCAACTGTGCTGGCGGGCCGACGCCCCGTTCGAGCTCGACGTGGCTCTGTTCGAGGAGGCGGCGCTGGACGCCGATCGTGCCCGGTCGACGGGCGACACGGCGCGTGAGATGGTCTGCCTCGAGGCGGCGGCGCGTCACTACCGCGGCGATCTGCTCCCGGAGATGTACGAGGCGTGGTTGGACGAACCTCGGGAGCGCCTGCGGGAGCGCTTCGGGGAGGTCGTGGAGCGGCTCGCGTTGCTGCTCGAGGAGCGGCGGGAGTACGCCGCTGCCACGCCGTACGTCAAGCGGTTGGTGCAGCACGATCCGCTCGTCGAGGGGTCCCACCGGAGGCTGATGCGGTTGCACGCGCTCGGTGGTGAGCGCGCCAAGGCGATGCACGCCTACCACCGCTGCGCCTCGCTGCTGCGGCGCGAGCTCGGCGTCGATCCGACGCCGGAGACGCAGCGCGTGTACGAGCAGGTGCTTCGCCTGGTGGACGACGCCGCGCCGCGCGAAGCCGAGGCGCCCTCGGGCGCCCGCCCTAGCAGCTCCGCCACGGTCGTGGCGCCGCTCATCGGCCGGGGAGGAGCGATGCAGCGCCTGCGTGACGCGTGGGACGAGGCCGCCGGCGGGAGGCCGTCGATGGTGCTGGTGACGGGCGATTCGGGCATCGGCAAGACGCGGTTGGTCGAGGAGTTCGTGTCGCTGCTGCAGCGGCGGGAGGCCGTGATCGCGGTGACGCGTTGCTACGCCGCCGAGGGTGCGCTGGCGTACGCGCCGGTGACGGCCCTCCTACGTCACGAGGGGCTCGCGGGCTCGCTGACGAGCTTGGACTCCGTGTGGCGGAGTGAGATCAGCCGGCTCCTCCCGGAGCTCGCGGAGGATGGGGCGAGGGTGCCGGGTCCGCTCGTCGAGAGTTGGCAGCGGGCGCGGCTCTTCGAGGCGCTCGCTCGTGCGGTCCTGAGCGCGCAGCGTGTGGTCGTGGTGTTCGACGACCTCCAGTGGTGCGATCACGACTCGCTCGAGTGGCTCCGGTACCTGTTGCGGTTCGACGCTCGCGCGCGGCTGCTCGTGATCGGTACGGCTCGCTCGCACGAGCTAGCCGTCAACCCCGCTCTGGGCTCGCTGGTGACCACGATGAAGCGCGACGACCTCCTGCAGGAGATCGAGTTGCGACCGCTCGACCGGGCGGAGACCGACGCGCTCGCTGGGGGCGTCAGCGACCGTCCGCTCACTCCGGAGGCGCTGGCGACGCT
>SKWV01000399.1 GCA_007128755.1 Trueperaceae bacterium | reverse complement strand
TCGCGGCGGCGGGAACGAGAAGGCGCCAGGGCTGGAGCCGCGCGCGATGATGGCGACGCCCACGGCGATCAGCAGCAGCGCGAACCAGACGGAGGCGAAGGCCCCCGCGTTCGCCAGGCCGATGAGCACGCCGATCGCGGCGAGCACGGCCCCGAGCGTGCGGGGCCAGCGGCTGGCGCGCCGCTCCACGAGGTCGATCGCGGCGACGCCGGCGCCCAGGCTGATCAGGAAGAACGCCTCGTTGCGGAAGACCTCCTGGAGCAGGATGCCCACGGCCGTGCCGGCCAGGAAGCCGCCGAGCACGAGGAGGCCGTACGTGCGCTGGCGCGCGTAGGCGAACAGCATCGCCGCCGCGACGAGGCCGATCCAGAGCCAGCCGGCTCCGTCGGACAGGCGCGCCAACAGCGTGATCGTTCCCAGCCCGATGAGGACGTAGGCGACTCGTTGACGGTTCGTCATGGAAGCAGTGTAGCGCGTCGACCACCCGTCACCCGGTGCCGGGAACGCGTCTGCTATGCTGCCGCGACATACCATTCGCGCGTCGCGATCGGCGCGACGCCCCCCGGAGACGATCACCATGCGACCGCCTCGCTCCCGCGTTGTCCCCAACCGCCTTCCAGCGCACCCGCTCCTGCTAGCGGGGCTCGCGGACGGTGGGCGGAGCGACGACGGACCCGGTGCGACAGCGTCGGGTCCTTCCGTTGCGCGCCATCGCGCGGGTCGGACGCCGTTCCGCACGGCCACGGTCCGTTCCACGAGAGGAGGTCCGCCATGATCGCGGACTTCGAACGCTTCGAACCCTTCACCGCCGACCCGGTCGCGGTACTCGACGAGGCCGGCGCCTGGGTGGCGCCGTTCGAGTGCGACCTGAGCGACGCGACCCTCCGCACGATGTACCGGCACCTCGTCCTCGGACGGCTCATCGACGAGCGGCTCACGCGCCTGCAGCGCCTGGGCAAGACGAGCTTCGTGGCGCCCTCGGCCGGCCACGAGGGCGCCCAGGTCGGTATCGCCCACGCGGTCGAGGTCGGCCGCGACTGGCTCTTCCCCTACTACCGCGACACCACCCTGGTCGCCGCCATCGGCTGGCCGCTCGAGAAGCTCTTCGGGCAGATGCTCGCCAGCAAGGCCGACCCCGCGCGCGGCCGGCAGATGCCGGCGCATCCGGGCAGCCGGGCGCTCAACGTGTTCACGGTCGCGTCACCCATCGCCTCGCACGTCCCGCCGGCCGTGGGCACCGCCATCAGCCAGAAGATCGCCGGGCGCGGCGACGTCACCGTCTGCACGTTCGGCGACGGCGCGACGAGCGAGGGCGACTGGCACGCCGGCGTCAACTTCGCCGGCGCCCAGGGCGCGCCGATCGTGTTCGTGTGCGAGAACAACCGCTACGCGATCAGCGTCGATCTCAACCACCAGACCGGCAGCGGCGGCATCGCCACCAAGGCCCGCGCGTACGGCATGCCCGGCTACCTCGTCGACGGCATGGACGTGCTCGCCTGCTACTACGTGATGCGCGACGTGATCGCGAACGCCCGCGAGGGGCTCGGTCCGGCGCTCGTCGAGATGGCCGTGTACCGCTACGGCCCCCACTCGTCCGCCGACGACGACAGCCGCTACCGTCCCGCCGCCGAGGTGGCGGCGTGGCGCGCGCGCGACCCGCTCGCGCGGTTCCGCCGCTACCTCGAGGGGAGCGGTCTCTGGGACGACGATTCCGAGGAGGCGCTGCGCGAGGCCATCAAGGGCGAGCTCGACGAGGCGTCGGCCGCCGCCGAGGCGGCCGGTCCGCAGGACGTCGAGACCATGTTCGACGACGTGTTCGCCGAGATGCCGCCGCACCTCGAGCAGCAGCGCGAGCGCTTCCGGCAGGTCCGCCGCGCCGCCGGCGAGGAGGCCTGAGTGGCCGTCCAGACGTACGTCCAGACGATCGCGCGCACCCTGATGGAGGAGATGCGTCGCGACGAGCGCGTGGTCGTGCTGGGGCAGGACGTCGGCAAGCGCGGGGGTGTCTTCCTGGCGACCGAGGGGCTGTTCGACACCTTCGGCCCCGATCGCGTGATCGACACGCCGCTCTCCGAGGCGGCGATCATCGGCGCGGCGATCGGGATGGCCGTGCACGGCCTCCGGCCCGTGGCCGAGGTGCAGTTCTCCGACTACGTCTACCCGGGCTTCGATCAGCTCGTCTCGCAGGCGGCGAAGCTGCGCTACCGCTCCGGCGGCCTCTTCAGCGCGCCGATGGTCCTGCGCATGCCGGCCGGCGGCGGGGTCAAGGGGGGGCACCATCACTCCCAGAACCCCGAGACGCACTTCGTGCACACGCCCGGCCTGCAGGTCGTGTACCCGTCGACGCCGAGCGACGCCAAGGGCCTGCTGCGAACGGCGATGCGCGGTGAGGACCCCGTCGTCTTCCTCGAGCCCAAGCGGCTCTACCGCGCCGTCAAGGAGGACGTCCCGGACGATCCCGAGTTCATGCTGCCGGTCGGTAAGGCGACGCTGCGGCGCAGCGGCGACGACGTCGTCCTCATCAGCTACGGTGCCAGCATGGCCGAGACGATGCAGGCGGCCGCCGCGCTCGCGGAGCAGGGCGTGCAGGCCGACGTGATCGACCTGCGCTGGCTGCTGCCGTGGGACGAGGCGCTGGTGCTCGAGCGCGTCGCGCGCGTCGGCCGGGTGGTGCTGGTGTCGGAGGCGCCCCGCACGGCCAACGTCGTGAGCGAGATCGCCGCGACGATCGCCGAGGAGATCCTCGACATGCTCGAGGCGCCGCCCATGCGCGTGACCGGCTTCGACACGCCCTACCCCTACGCCCAGGACAGGGCCTACCTGCCCGGGGCCAACCGCATCCTGTACGCCGTACAGCAGGTGCTCGACTACTGATCGACCCGGATCGGGGGCGCTCCACGCGCCTCCTTGCGGCCAGGAGGATGGATGCCGAAGGACTTCGTGCTGCCCGAGCTCGCCGAATCCGTGGTGGAGGGCGAGATCGTGACGTGGCTGGTGGAAGAGGGCGCGACGATCGAGGCGGATCAGCCGATCGTCGAGGTCATGACCGACAAGGTGACCGTCGAGCTGCCGTCCCCCTTCGGGGGCGTGCTGGTCGAACGCGTCGCCGCGGTGGGTGACGTCGTCGCGGTCGGCGGCGTGCTGGCGAGGATCGAGACCGCGGCCGCCGCCGAGGGGGCCGCGAGCGAGCGCAGCGCGCCCCCCGACGCGGT
>SKWV01000485.1 GCA_007128755.1 Trueperaceae bacterium | reverse complement strand
TCGGCCTCGGCGACGAGCGCCAGGCTGACCACGTGATCGTTGGGGCGCAGACGGATGCCGATCACGCCTTGGGTGGCGCGGCCGGTCTCGCGCGTCTGGCTCTCCTCGAAGCGGATGGCGAGGCCCGCGGCGGTCGCGAGGATCACGTCGGCCTTGCCGTCGGTGAGGCGCACTGCGACCAGCTCGTCGCCGTCGACCAGGTTGATGGCGATGAGGCCCGACGAGTTGATGTTGGCGTAGTCCGAGATGAGCGTGCGCTTCACCAGGCCCTGGCGCGTGGCGAACACGAAGTAACCGCTTTGGTCGAGGCGCTTGGTGGTGAGGACCGACTGGACCGACTCGTCGTCCACCAGCGGCAGGATGTTGCGGATGTGGTTGCCGCGCGCCGCCCGATCGGCCTCGGGGAGGTCGTAGATCTTCTCGCGGTAGACGCGGCCGCGGTCGGTGAAGAAGAGCAGGTAGTCGTGGGTGGAGCCGACCAGGAGGAGGTTGTTGACGTCCTCATCCTTGGTCTTCTGCGCGGTGGTGCCGCGCCCGCCGCGGATCTGCGCGCGGTACGCCGAGGCCGGCGTGCGCTTGATGTAGCCGCCGCGCGTGAGGGTGACCACCATCGCCTCTTCGGCGATGAGGTCTTCCTTGTTGATCTCGTCGGAGAGGTCGGCGATCTGCGTGCGGCGCTCGTCGCCGAAGCGCTTGCGCACGTCCTTGAGCTCGGCCGTGATCACGCGCCAGAGCTCCTCCTCCTCGCCCAGGATGAGCTCGAGGCGGGCGATCTCCTCCATGAGGCCGCGGTACTCCTCCTGGATCTTGCCGCGCTCGAGGCCCGTGAGGCGCTGCAGGCGCAGGTCGAGCACGGCCTGGGCCTGGATGTCGCTCATGTCGAACTCGCGGATCAGGCCGGCGCGCGCCTCGGGACCGTCGGCCGACCCGCGGATGAGGGCGATGACCTCGTCGAGGCGGTCGAGCGCGATGAGGTAGCCCTCGAGCACGTGGGCGCGCTCGCGGGCCTTGCGCAGCTCGAAGGTGGTGCGCTTGCGCACGACGTCGGCGCGGTGCTCGAGGAAGAGCCGCATGAGCTCGCGCAGCGGCAGCAGCTTGGGCGAGCGCCCGACGATGACGATCGTGTTGAACGAGAACGACGTCTGCAGCTGCGTGTACTTGTAGAGCTGGTTGAGCACGAGCTCGGGCAACGCGTCGCGCTTGAGCTCGAACACGATGCGCATGCCCTGGCGGTCGGACTCGTCGCGCAGCGCCGAGATGCCCTCGATCTTCTTGGCGCGCACCAGGCTGGCGACCGTCTGGATGAGCGACGTCTTGTTGACCTGGTAGGGGATCTCGGTGACGACGATCGACGTCTTGCCGCCGCGCTCCTCGAAGCGCGCACGACCGCGCACCCGCACCGAGCCGCGGCCGGTCGCGAACGCCTCGCGGATGCCCGTCTTGCTGACGATGCCGCCGGTGGGGAAGTCGGGCCCCTTGACGAAGCGCATCAGACCGTCGAGATCGATCTCGGGGTCCTCGATCATGGCGATGAGGCCATCGACGATCTCGGTCAGGTTGTGCGGCGGCAGGTTCGTGGCCATCGCCACGGCGATCCCGCTGGCGCCGTTCACCAGCAGGTTGGGCACCGCCGACGGCAGCACCTCCGGCTCGCGCGACGTGCCGTCGAACGTCTCGTGGAAGGGGACGGTCTCCTTGTCGAGATCCGCGAGCAGCGCCTCGGCGAGCGGGGTGAGCCGCGCCTCGGTGTAGCGGTAGGCGGCGGCGGGATCGCCGTCGATGGAGCCGAAGTTCCCCTGCCCGTCGACGAGCGGGTAGCGCAGGTTCCAGGGCTGGGCGAGCCGGACCATGGCGTCGTAGACCGCGCTGTCGCCGTGCGGGTGGTACTTGCCCAACACGTTCCCGACGACGCCGGCCGACTTGCTGTGCTTGCGGCTCGGCAGCAGCCCGGCCTCCTGCATCGCGAACAGGATGCGGCGCTGGACGGGTTTGAGGCCGTCACGCACGTCGGGCAGCGCCCGGTCCACGATGACGGACATGGCGTAGTTGATGAAACTCGTCTTGATCTCGTCCGTGATCTGGACGGGGACGACGTGGCCTTCGTTCAAGGGGGCGTCCTCCTACGGCACGTGGCAGTGCAACACGCGAGTGTACCACCCCATGGCGAGCGACCGGGCCGCGCTCTGGACGCTCGTAGCCGCGTGCAGCACGGCTAGTGCCCGGGGTCGGTGCGCTCCGGCCGAGTCCCCCGAACGACGCCGGCGACCAGGTAGGATCGGCCATGCGCATCATCTCCGACGACGACGTCCTCGCGCTCACCTGGGACGAGGTGCTCGGGGCGATCCGCGACGCGTTCGCGGACCCGAAGCGCTTCGTGACCGCCGATCGCGTGATGCTGAACGCCGCCGGCGGCGGCGCCTACCTCACCATGCCCTGCGCCGACGCCGAAGGCTGGTTCGGCGTGAAGCAGGTCAGCGTGCTCCCCGGCAACCCCGCCCGGGGGCTGCCGTCGGTGCAGGCCTGGTACACGCTCTTCGACCCCGCCGGCCGCCCCGCCATGGGCGGGCCGGCGACGCTCCTCACGCGGCTGCGCACGGCCGCGACCTCGGCGATCGCCGCCGAAGCGCTCGCGCCGCGCGCACCGCGCTCGCTGCTGGTGGTGGGGACCGGCTCGCTCGCGCCCTGGATGGCGCAAGCGCACCTGCAGGTGCGGGCCTACGAGACCGTGTGGGTGTGGGGGCGCCGACGCGAGCAGGCCGAGCGCGTGGTCGCCGAGGTGCTGCGGACGTTCGAGGGCCACGCGTCGCGCCCGGCCGTGGAGGTGACCGACGACCTCGAGGGCACCGCGCGCGCCGCGGACGTGATCAGCGTCGCCACCACCGCCTCGGTGCCGATCTTGCGCGGGGCGTGGCTGCACGCCGGGCAGCACGTCGACCTGGTCGGGGCGTTCGTGCGCGACATGCGCGAGGTCGACGCGGAGGCCGTGAAGCGCTCCATGGTGATCGTCGACGACCGCGCCGCCGCGCGTGAGGAGGCCGGCGACCTGCACTATGCCGCGCGCGAAGGGTGGTCGTGGAGCGACGTGGCGGCCGACCTGCACGAGGTGGTGCGGAGCGGCGCGCGCGAGCGCCCGAAGGATCGGCCGACGATCTTCAAGTCCGTCGGGCTGGCCTTCGAGGACCTCGTCGTGGCGAGGCTCCTGGCAGGCTGACGGCGGCCC